>NZ_DJHW01000120.1:0-24508 GCF_002433295.1 Pseudoalteromonas sp. UBA6610
GAACGTACACTTATCTGGCGGCGTGGGCATAGGCGGCGTTTTAGAGCCACTACAAGCTAACCCAACCATCATTGAAGACAACTGCTTTATTGGCGCACGCTCTGAAATTGTTGAAGGTGTAGTAGTAGAGGAAGGCGCTGTAATTTCAATGGGCGTTTACATTAGCCAAAGCACTCGTATTTACGACCGTGAAACCGGCGAAATTCACTACGGCCGAGTACCAGCAGGCGCTGTAGTTGTGCCAGGTGCATTACCATCAAAAGATGGCACTCACAGCCTATACGCTGCAATTATCGTGAAAAAAGTAGATAAGCAAACACGCGAAAAAGTAGGCATCAACGCCCTACTACGCTCAATTGATGATTAACCGTAGGTTGGGTTGAGTGAAACGAAACCCAACGATACTTAAAAGTTAACTGCTAAAATTTAACTTTAATTAAATATAAAAAAGCTCTAGACCTTTGGTTTAGAGCTTTTATGTTTAGATACTATGTTCGTTAATTAATTGAATTATAACTTAATCACTTTATTTATCAGTTAAACTTTAAAGTAATCTAGCTTTGACTTTTGATCTTCAGCTAATTTAGACAATTCATGACTCGCTGCAGCGGCTTGAGTAATGCCCGTTACATTTTGGCTCACTAAATCATAAATATTTGTCAGATTCACATTTATATCTTTAGTGACTTGGCTTTGCTCTTCCGAGGCTGTTGCCACTTGCGTATTGGTATCCGTCAACGATTCTATAGCTTTAGTTATATCACTTAATGAGTCACTTAGCTGGCTAGATAATGCTTGGTTACCTTTGAGCATTTCAATACTTGTATGCATGCTATTGTTAGCCTGACCTGATTGAGTTTGTAACTCTTCTATTATTATTTGAATCTCTTTCGTTGACTCTTGGGTTCTGGCAGCTAGCATTCTCACTTCATCAGCAACAACAGCAAAACCACGCCCGCTCTCTCCAGCTCGAGCAGCTTCAATAGCAGCATTCAGCGCTAACAAATTAGTTTGATCTGATATTTCCTCAATGACCTGGATCACTTGCCCTATTTTATCAGATTGCTCTTTGAGTGAATTAACTACATTTGCAGCATCTTCTAACTGTATAAACATTTTCCCGCTTGCTTCACTACTTTGTTTAAACATAACCATACTTTGTGAAGCCAATTTATTTGCCTCTTGAGATGCACTATCAGCAACTACTGCATTATTAGCGACTTCCGCTGAGGTCCCTTCAAGTTCATTTACTGCTGAGGCAACTTGCTCAACTTCATACTTTTCTTGATCTGAGTTACTACTTGACTGAGTCATCACCGTAGCAAGCTCAATTGCGGAAGACGAAACCTCAATACTTATTCTGCTAAGGGATTTTACCGTTTGATGCAACTGATGAACGGTTAAGTTTACATCGCGGGCTAGTGCCGAAATCTCATTCTTACCTTGCTCATCTGCATTAACTAGTAAGTTACCTTGTGCCACTTGCCTCATTGTTTCCTGTAGTGCTTGTATTGGCTTTACAATAAGGTTTGCAAGAACCCAACTAATATAAACAGCAGCAATTAAAATCACCAATAACCCAACTAAAGACCAGTTAAGGACGTAAGTATGGGCCGCTTCACTGTGCTGAATATTAGTTACTGTTACTGTGTTTAACTTCTCAGATAGTGCATCTATCGCAGATAGCATTTTTTGCCCCAGCTCACGATATTGACTACTTGCAGAATTATATTGTGATTGTTGAGCTGAGCTTAACACTTGGCTTAGCTTAGAGTTTAGAAGAGGAAACATTGTGCTTTGTGAAAACCCTACATATTGGTTAACTGCACTCTTTAAACTGTTGACTTCACTTTCTAGCCCCTCCATTTGATTAATAACGTCTAAGCTTTTATTAATATTAGATTTTTTTTGCTGCAAAACACTAACATAGGTTTTCAAATCATCCGCTGTAAACAAACTATAAATAGCTTTGATACGCATGTCATAAGTATTATTAACTATTTGATTTAAAGATGATTTATATGTAATGAGATCACTAGTTGCGCGGCTCACCTTAGAAAAAGCATTGCCTAACTGACTTGAGCTATAAAGTAAGCCTATTAAAATTAACGTAATACTGAATAATACCGGTACTAAAATTTGCATTTTTACCGACAAAGAATTAAAAAATCTGCGCATTAAACCACTCCTGAGTATTTGTCCGTTGTTTACAGAGCCTGCAAAGCTCAAATGATTAAAAAATAAGAAGATCAATAAAATAAGCGCAGGATTATCGATTACAAATGTTACAATTGCAAAAAAATAAACAAGCAAAATCTCACTAGGAAAGAAAAAAGTAGAGCAAAGAAGATTTGTCTTATATTAATAGTCATACAGTTCAATCAAGAACGCAGCATAATGAAGTTTTTTAGAGTTGCATTCTATGACATTACCCAAAATGGAAAATTGCATAATTTAGAATGAAATATTTTAAATATATCTGCTGAAATTTAAAAAAGCTGTTTTCACATGAATTAAAAGCATAAAGAACAAACACAACTCGATGTAAATGATCAAACGTTTTTATCGGTAATATCAATAACAACAATCAGCTCTTAAAATAATTGAAATAAAGAACGTTGTTACGCACGGCTGCTCGCCACAAACAGATATAACTCACGCAACGTTAAATAAAATAGCGACCACAGAAGAGGACGCTCCCTTTGTCTGTCAAAGAAATATACGTATACATAACAAACGACTGAATTAGCCAACACACCCAAGATATAATAAGGTAGTAAAGCATACTTGAAAGTTAGCAATTAATATTAAGGATTAATATGACAAAAACTGCTTTACGCTCAACTATTTTGCTACCGGTATTTTTGCCCGCGGTATTTATTATTCTGCTTTTGGTCATTGGTACAAGTAGCAACCCTGAACTGGCAGGGCAAGCATTCAGTGTCGCCCTCAAGTGGATAACAGAAACCTTTGGCTGGTTTTATATGTTATCAGTTGCCATCTTCTTAGTTTTCATCGTTTGTGTTGCCGCCTCCAGCTGGGGAAATATCAAGCTGGGCCCTGATCATGCGCAACCGCAATACAGCTTTGGCGAATGGTTCGCCATGCTATTTTCGGCCGGTTACGGAGTCGCATTACTTTATTTTGGTGTAGCAGAACCCGTGCTCCATTATGCATCTCCACCTGCGGGCGCTGCAGAAACCGTTGATGCCGCTAAGCAGGCTATGCAAATTGCATTTTTTCATTGGGGTTTTCATATATGGGCAATTTATGGGATTGTTGGTTTAGTACTTGCTTACTTTGCATTTCGCCACGGTCTTCCGCTGTCTATTCGCTCAGCCTTGTATCCACTTATTGGTGATAAAATATATGGCCCTATTGGGCACACTGTTGATGTGTTTGCCATATTAGGCACGCTATTTGGTATTGCCACAACGTTAGGGCTTTCGGTTACTCAAATTAATGCCGGGCTGCACTACTTATGGCCAAGCATCCCTATTAATACCACGGTACAAATTACCGCTATTGTTATTATTACCGCAGCGGCAACGTTTTCTGTGGTGGCAGGTATGGATAAAGGTGTGAAGCGTTTATCTATAATAAACATGACACTCGCCGTATCATTAATGGCCTTTGTGTTTTTTATTGGCCCGACTATTCATATTCTTGAATCGTTTTTACAAAATACCGGCAGCTACCTCAGCGGTATTGTTGAGCGTACTTTTAATTTACAAGCCTATAGCCGTAGTGATTGGATTGGTAACTGGACTCTATTTATATTTGGCTGGACTATAGCGTGGGCACCCTTTGTTGGTATGTTTATCGCTAAAATTAGCCGCGGCAGAACCATTAGGCAATTTGTTGTGGGCGTGATGCTAGTTCCGACTATTTTTACCTTTTTATGGTTTTCTGTATTTGGCGATACCGCGCTAAATTTAATAATGAATGAAGGGTTTAATACTTTAATAACCGATGTTCAAGCAAACCATGCCGTTGCGCTATTTCAATTATTTGAAGTGCTACCGTTATCGTTTATTATTTCGTTACTGACGGTTATTTTAATTATTACCTTTTTTGTAACTTCATCTGACTCGGGCTCGTTAGTTATTGACTCCCTCGCCTCTGGCGGGAGTATTGATACGCCGGCATGGCAACGGGTGTTTTGGGCTGTGCTTGAGGGCGCTGTGGCTGCTGTTTTACTAGTAGCAGGTGGGCTAAGTGCACTACAAACCATGACAATAGCCAGTGCCCTACCCTTTGCTATTATTATGCTTATTGCAACCGCGGGACTTTGGCGCGCACTTACCATTGAAGGCCATCGCGATACGAGCTTACAAGCACATGCGCTCAATAGCCGTAATGTTAACCTATCTCATTGGAAGCGCCGGTTAGCCGCTATGGTTAATTATCCGAATAAGGAAAAAGTGCATACCTTCATTAGTAGTGTGGTGGTAAAAGCAATGCAAGCTGTTCAAGCAGAATTAAAAGCGCGCCAGTGGCATGCCGAGGTAGATTTTGATACTGACTTAGGCCGCGCCCATTTAACCGTACTACGCCATGAACATGTTGATTTTGTGTATGACATTCGTCTTACTGAGCACCCAATGCCAAGCTTTGCCTACACTGAGCTAAAACCGGATGTTGATAACTCCGAGATGTATTACAAGGCAGATGTTTTCTTGCGCCGCGGTGGGTTATCTTACGATGTATATGGCTACAGTGAAGATGATATTGTGAAGGACATTCTTGATCAATTTGAGAATTACTTGCACTTTTTAGGTAACAGCCCAGGGGAACTTCCGTGGGATATGGCCGAACACGATGACATGTTAAATAGCGACAAACCTTAAATAAGCGCTTTATTTAACAGCGCAATTTTGATGCAATAAAAAAGGCACTTAAAAGTGCCTTTTTAGTCTGCTCAATTAATTTTTTAATTACAGCGCGTTAAATACGTCGTCTGTTTTAGCTGCGCAAATAAAATCGTTTTTGTGCAGGCCTTTAATTGAATGGCTCCACCACGTTACGGTTACTTTGCCCCACTCGGTTAATAAACCAGGGTGATGGCCTTCATCTTCTGCCATATCACCTACTTTATTAGTAAACGCCATAGCTTGTTTAAAGTTTTTAAACTTATAAACACGCTCAAGTTGCATAATGCCGTCGCGTACCTCTGGTACCCAGTCTGGAATTTTTGTAATAAGTTGGGCAAGCTCTTCCTCAGATACCTTTGGCGCATCTACGTGACAGGCTTCGCATTTTTGTTCACTTAATGAAGACATTTTAAATCCTTACTTTAGCGTTTCTTTTTAAATTAAAGTTAACCGGCTAATTTTTCTTTAGGTGGAAATTTTGGGTCGTGCAAACCAAGCGCTTTAGCTTGCTCAACCAAAGTCATAATATCCATTTGCGATATATCAAACAGATCATGAATCGAATTTATGGTGTAGTACTGTGGTTGCATAATATCAATGCGGTACGGCGTACGCAGCACATCAATTACGCTCATAGGCGTTATCTCTGGTGTATCTGAATACACGTACTGGGTTTCACCTGGGCTTGATAATATACCACCGCCATATATACGCAGGCCTTTTTCGGTTTGCATTAAACCAAACTCAACGGTAAACCAATACATACGTGCAAGGTATACACGATCTTTTTTCTGCGCTGCATACCCTAATTGGCCGTATTTGTGTGTGAATTCGGCAAAGTCAGGGTTTGTTAGCATAGCGCAGTGGCCAAATATTTCATGGAAAATGTCAGGCTCTTGCAGGTAGTCAAACTCTTCTCGACTACGAATAAACGTCGCTACCGGAAATTGTTTGTTTGCCAATAACCTAAAAAATTCATCAAAATCGATAAGCGCAGGTACAGGCGCTACTTGCCAACCGGTGGTGGCAAGAAGCACTTCGTTAAGTTCGCTTAACTGCGGAATACGATCGTGTGGTAGGTTTATTTTTTTAAGCCCATCCATGTATTCATCACAAGCTTTGCCTTCTATGCACGCAAGTTGGCGCGTAACAAGCTCAGACCAAATTTTATTTTCTTCTTCGCTCCAATGAATAACACCGTTTTCATCGGGTGTTTTAGAGGTGTATTTACTTGCTTTAGCCATAATAACCTTCTTGGGGTTAAGCCCTAAATGTGTGTCAGTGTGATACTCAAGATTAGTGAATATCTAATGAAGCCATACTATGCAAAAGTGAAGAAAAGTTTAATAGTTAGGCGGATATCTACATTTAGCACGATCCCCTAAAGTGTATAGTTAAAATTACACCATCGGCATTAATATTATACAACCACAAAATTAAAGGCGTTAAGGGTAAATTAAACTGTACATAAATAAATACAGCTAACAAATTAATGTAAAAGCTTGGTTTAAGTCGTCAATAATATCGTTAACATCTTCAAGCCCTACAGAGAGCCTTATTAAGCCATCACTTATGCCTGCGGCTGCTCGCTCCTCGGGTGTGTAAGGGGAATGCGTCATTGATGCGGGGTGCTGAATAAGCGTTTCGGCATCACCTAAACTTACAGCAAGTGTGCAAAGCTTCATGCTATCTATAAACTGCGCTCCTTGAGCAAGGCTGCCTTTAATTTCAAATGCGATAACGCCGCCTGCGGCTTTCATTTGCTTGCCTATATATTTGTTGCCAGGGTGCGATTTAAGTCCAGGGTAATAAACAATATTAACCTGTGGGTGCGTCTCTAAATATTCGGCAACCGTTTGCGCGCTTTGGCAATGGCGCTCCATGCGTATGGCTAAAGTTTTTAATCCGCGATTAATAAGCCATGCGTCGTGCGGGCTTATGGTGGCACCAATATCTTTAAGTACCGTCATTTTTATTAAGTTAATGTGCTCATGCGTTCCACACACAAGCCCAGCCACTACATCGCCATGGCCGTTTAAGTACTTAGTGGCACTGTGCACAATAATATCTATGCCGTA
Source organism: Pseudoalteromonas sp. UBA6610 (assembly GCF_002433295.1). Lineage (NCBI taxonomy): Bacteria > Pseudomonadati > Pseudomonadota > Gammaproteobacteria > Alteromonadales > Pseudoalteromonadaceae > Pseudoalteromonas > Pseudoalteromonas sp. UBA6610. The sequence goes on from NZ_DJHW01000120.1 coordinate 6,953, forward strand.
CTGCTTAGGTGATTGCAGCAGTGGCGTTAAAAAGGTGTTGTCGACCACACTAATTAAATTATGTTGCTTAGCGAGCCCGCCAATTAAGGCTAAATCAATGACTGCCATTGTGGGGTTGATTGGCGTTTCTACAAATATCATTTTTGAATTAGGTTTTATAGCAGCGCGAAGCTCGCCCTCGTTGGTCATATCAACAAAAGTAACTTCTATTCCCCAGCGCGGTAACATGTGAGCAAAAAACGCAAAAGTACATCCATATAATGCACTTGATGCAATTAAATGATCGCCCTGCGATAAAAAGCTTAATACCGACGCCGATACAGCACCCATACCTGTGGCGGTAGCTGCTGCGGCTTCGCAGCCCTCTAACTGTGCTACTTTTTGCTCAAGTTCGGTGGTGGTTGGGTTACCTAGGCGGGTGTAGATATAACCGGGCTCATCGCCTGCAAAACGCGCGGCACCTTGTGCTGCATTTTCAAAATGAAAGGTAGAGGTTTGATACAAAGGCGACGTGAGTGCGCCATGCGGATCGTTTGCTTTTTGCGGGCCATGAATACATTGGGTATTAATATGCTGCTTGCTCATTGTGTGCTCTCGTTTTTATTATGTGTGTCAATTACATAAATAAAACGCACCGCAGTTTAAATCACAAGCATGCCGGATGCTCAGATGGCTATTTGTGCAAAAACCGCTCAGCGCGGTTTTGTACACAAATATTGCCACTGCTACTTTAGGACGTTGGCTCGGCCTTTTTACGGCTCATAATTTTGCTGGCAATACTTTGCACTGTGCCTTTTAACAAGCTGCGTTTGTTTTCAAGCCGTGGTAATGGGCGGCTAAGCTCCATTGCTTTGTAACCAATACGTGCTGTAAAAATACCGGCGCTTACACCTTGCGCTGCACGCCCCGAAAGCTTACCTAAAAGCTCAGCACTGAGTGCTGTGGCTGCTAAATCAGATACAAGCTCAGCACTGCCTACAAACATAACTTGTTTTATTAGCATACGGTAGAGCTTAATGCGGCTTGCGTAACCAAAACCAATGCCATAAATTTTACCAATTTGCTCTATTAACTTAGTACCGCGCCAAAGTACCGCCATCATGTCCACCAGCGCAAGGGGGCTTAGGGCAACAAGCAACGCTGACTCTGTCGCAAAGCGGTTTATAAGCTTTTTAGCTTGCGTGTCTTGCGTTATAAGTAAGCTATTTGCGTAAAGGGTCATTATTTCTTTATCGCTATGATGGGTAGCCACTTGGTTTTTAAACGCATCGAAGTTGTCGAGCTGTTGGTGCTTATTTAGTTTTTCAAGCCAGGGTAATGCGCCACCTACTTGCTCACTATTTAAGAGTCTGTCGGCTTCTTGGCGGTGTAATTGATTACGCTTTAAACTGCGCAGCATTCTGTATTCGCGCCATAGCATGCGCCCAATTAGCAACACACCGCTTACCACCGCCGTTAAATACACGCCGCCTAAAATGACCGACTGCTGAAACGCAAACACTAACGAATACGCAAATTCTAAAAGCACTAACACTAAAAAGCTTACAGCAAACACCCCTTTAAGCGTTTGCCATTTAGATTTTTTATATACCGGCTCTAGGTCTATTTCTTCATCAAGAAGTTCATCTTCAGGCTCTTCAATGTATTCACTTTGACCCTGGGTAATTATTTTTGCAGGAGCAAGCGTTGCCTCAACCTGTTCATCAGCTTGGCTATCAATTCGCCTACCCGCTTGAAAAGTTTGCTGTGTGTCGTTCATGATAATTTGTCTCCTAACAAGTACTGCATCACATGATCAAGGCGAATATGCTTAAGTTGCTTATCGGGGTTTGGCATAGGCGCAAACGATAAAAACTCAAAGCCCTGCGCTGGCCACTCATTTTTATTAAGCATGCGCTTTGGTGGCTGTGGGGGTAAATAAGTAAGCCAATCTTGCTCGTTAAGTGGTTTGCCATAAATGCAATCAAGCGTTTGGCCTTTATCGGCCACTTGGCGCGGCTGCGTTGCTGCAATTGACGACATTGCCATGGTTTCTATTTGTACGCCATCAAACTTTAAGTGATTACTTTGCTCATGCACTAGCGAGTCAAGTAGTAGTGCTAAGTCTTTATGGTGCTTTGCACTTATATGATCTGACTTATTTGCAGCAAACAGTATTTTATCTATATTCGGTTTAAATAAACGCTTAAAAAATCCCGACTCGCCGTAATTAAAGTGTGCGAGTAATTGGTTTATTACACTACTTTGCTCTTGGAGTGTTTCGTGGCCTTCATTTAAAGCGCTGAGTACGTCTACCAACACAATTTGGCGGTCAAAGTGTTTAAAGTGCTCATTATAAAATGGCTTAACCACCTCTTTTACATAGGCGTTAAAGCGCTTAATTAAATGCGCTAAGTTAGAGCCTGCCACTACCTCATCACTTTTTATATGCTGCGCATTTACCGGAAAAAACAACAAAAGCGGCGCACCTTGTAAGTCACCAGGCATAAGCATGCGCCCAGGTTGTAACATGGCAAGCTTAGTATCTTTTTTAAGGCCCACCAGCATACTTTGATAAAGCGCCGCAATGTGTGCAAGCAAGCCTTCATCTACAGGCGCATTTAAATCAAGCTGTTCAAGCGCGTTTAAAAATTCAGTAGAGGCATTCACACGTGGGTGCTGTAGTAACAGCGGGTATTGTTGCTCGCACCACTGACTATAGCTTTGCTCAAGCATAGGTAAATCAAGTAGCCATTCACCTGGGTAGTCGATAATATCTAAATACAGCGTAGATTGCGGCGAAAAATGCCCACGCAACCCAGATGCGCTTTGGTATTTAATCGCTAAACGCAGGGTGTTAATACGCTCGGTTGATGCAGGCCATGTAGGCTCCCCATCGCTTGGGAGCAAGGCATTAAGCGCCCGCGGATAGTCAAACGTAGGCACTTTTAACGCCTCTTGCGGCACCACTTTGGTGGCTATATGGCGGTGCTCTCGCATTACATCAAAAAACGGTAAGTTTTTATCATCGCTTTGTGTTGTAAGGTGCTTAACAAGTGCGGTAATAAACGCGGTTTTACCACTGCCACTTAGACCGGTTACGGCCAACTTTACGTGTTGATCTAAACTGCGATGAAGGGCTTTTTGGGCTGAACCTTTAATACTTTTAAAGGTTTTTTTGGCAAATGAAGTGCTACTCATAATGGGCTAGCACTTCATTGATGCTGTTAATCACCGAACAAAGTGCTATTAAATCCTTTAAAGTTTGTTGATTTCACGGCTAACCGTAAACTCGCTTGAAGTAACATGGCGCTCCATATCTTGAAGACGCGTGTCTATTCGCGTTAAACGCTCTTTTAAGTCTTGCAATGCGCGGCGCGGTGGCTCGCCTTTTTGCCATACTTTAAATTTAACTTCTAGCGGATCGTCAGTTTTAGTTGAGCTACTAGTATGTATAGTTGTGGGGTCTTTTTTATCTAAAATAAACCACGCTGCAATATACGCTACCACAAATAATGGGCCACCCGTTAGCAGTACCGCACTAACAAAAATAATGCGAACTAACCATAACTCCATATTAAAGTAGTCACTTAATCCCGCACATACACCGGCGATTTTGCCGCGCTGTGGGTCTCTTAATAATTCGCGTTTGGCACTCATACTTTGCGTCTCCATTGTGGTGACTCTTGATCAAGTAATGCTTCAAGGGTTTCTACTCTATCAGCCATTTTTTCGGCCTTGTGGGCAAGTTCCAATAACTGGCGATGTTCATGCTCACTTAACCCTTGGCTCACTTGCTTTTTGCTACGGTAGTGCAAAATTAACCACAGTGGCGCAACAAAAATCATGAACAAGATAAATGGTGCAATTAGTATCTCTGGATCAAACATAATCCTCTCCTGACAATCCGTAATCGATGTTTTAAGCAGTGGGGCACTTTAAGTACCCCTTTATAAGTTATTTATCAGCTAGCTTCTTTTTAAGTTCGGCAAGCTCATCATCTATCTTTTCATTTTTTTGTAGGTCGGCAATTTCATCTGCAAGCGACTTTTTACCTAAATCGTAAGACTCTATTTGAGATTCTAGTCCATCAATTTTAGTTTCGTAGCGCTCAAAGCGATTAAGTGCGTCTTCTACTTTAGAGCTATCAAGGGCTTTTTTCACTTCAAGGCGCGACTCGGCCGAACGTTGACGTAAAATAATTGCCTTTTGACGTGCTTTAGCATCGGCTAGCTTTTCTTGTAGAGTGGTGACTTCTTGCTGAAGTTTCTCAATGTGAGACTCTACATGCTCAAGCTCAGACTCTACTGCTGCGACTGCTTCTGCCGATTTTTGCTTTTCAAGTAATGCTGAACGCGCTAAATCGTCGCGGTCTTTACTTAATGCAAGCTCTGCTTTGTCTTGCCAATCGCTTACTTGTGCTTTTAGTGTGTCTACACGACGTACTAATTCTTTTTTCTCAGCCAGTGTTTTCGCTGACGTAGAGCGCACCTCTACTAATGTATCTTCCATCTCTTGGATAATAAGACGAACCATTTTTTCTGGGTCTTCTGCTTTATCTAAAATGGCATTGATATTAGAATTAACAATGTCTGCAAAACGCGAAAAAATTCCCATAACATTTACCTCTGTAATATAAACTTAGTTGGTCTGCTGTAACTAGTATCAATATGCTTGCCAACTTTTTAAAATCTAAAATACACTTTATTTTCATTAAGTTAAACTAAATATACAAATTCCTTTAGTTATCCCTGATTATGAAATACACTAACTGTTAGCAAAAATGACCAAGAGTTAGGAAAAATGAGCCAATATCGCCAACAGGATAATTTACTCGGCCAATCTGATAGCTTTTTAGCTGTACTTGATCAGGTATCGCAGTTAGCTAATTTAGATAAGCCAGTGCTTATTATTGGCGAGCGAGGAACCGGTAAAGAGCTTATAGCCGCCCGTTTACACTTTTTATCAAAGCGTTGGGATCAAAACTACGTAAAGCTTAACTGTGCAGCCCTTAACGAAAACCTCCTCGAAAGCGAATTATTTGGTCATGAAAGCGGTGCTTTTACCGGGGCAAGTAAACGCCACGAAGGTCGCTTTGAGCGCGCTAACAGCGGTACCTTATTTTTAGATGAACTGGCTAATACGTCGGCCATGGTACAAGAAAAGCTTCTGCGCGTTATAGAATATGGTGAATTTGAGCGGGTTGGTGGTAAACACACCGTAAAGGTAGATACTCGTTTAGTGTGTGCCACCAACGAAGATTTACCCCACCTTGCTGAACAGGGCGAATTTAGAAGTGACTTACTTGACCGCTTAGCCTTTGATGTAATTACCCTGCCACCACTGCGCGAACGTCAAGACGATATTATGCTACTCGCTGAGCAATTTGCCATGAATATGGCACGCGATTTAGAGTGGGAGTTATTTAGTGGCTTTACCCGCAGCGCCACCGAAACCCTGCTAAATTACGATTGGCCGGGTAATATACGCGAGCTTAAAAATGTAGTTGAGCGAAGTTTGTATCGTCATGGTAATGAACATATTCCCGTTCACCAGATTATTTTAGACCCATTTGAAAGCCGTTTTAGACCCAAAGCACGCATTAAAGCTCCTATTGCAACACCGCTTGCCCCAGCTGAGCCTACAACACTAGCCACACCTGTTAGCGAGCTTAGTAATGAGCTTAGCGCCCCAATTGAATTTCCGTGTAGCTTAAAAGAGCGCTCTAACGAATTTGAAATAAATATGATTAATAAAGCCCTTGAGCATAGCCAATTTAATCAAAAGAAAACTGCAGAAGTACTCGGTTTAACGTATCATCAATTACGTGGTTATCTTAAAAAATACAATTTATTAGAAGATAAATAGTTAGAGGTTATGCGAGTGCATAAAATACTACTTGTTTTACTAGCCAGCACCTTAACAGGCTGCTTTGATAGTAAAGAAGAAATTATAGAAGAGAAAAACCAAGGCCTCGTTTATTGCGCCGAAGCGAACCCTGTGTCGTTTAATCCGCAAGTAACAACCACTGGCTCAACTATTGATATTATTGCTAATCAGTTATTTGACCGTTTAATTAGTATTGACCCTGTTACTGCAGATTTTAAAAGTGAGCTGGCAACCGATTGGAAAATTAGCAACGATGGAAAGTCGGTCACCTTTACGCTGCGTAAAGGCGTAAAATTTCATTCTACCTCGTACTTTACCCCTACTCGCGATTTTAACGCTGATGATGTTATTTTTACCTTTAGCCGATTATTTGACGTGTACAACCCGTACCATTTTGTAGGCGATGCAAACTACCCGTATTTTCAAAGTGTGGGGCTCGACCAGCTTATTCGTAAAATTGTGCGCGTGTCTGACTATCAAGTGCGCTTTGAGCTATTTCACCCAGAAAGCAGTTTTTTAACGAACATGGCCACCGACTTTGCCGTGGTGCTGTCGCAAGAATACGCAATGCAATTAAAAGCGCGAGATCAAACTAATTTATTCGATCAGTACCCTATTGGCACAGGCCCCTACATTTATAAAGAGTACCGACGCGATCACTTAGTGCGCTTTTACCGCAACCCCCTTTATTGGAAGCACGATGTTGCCCTTGAACAGCTGGTTTACGACATTACGACAAACGGCACTACGCGCATAGCAAAAATGCTCACTAAAGAGTGCGATGTAACCGCCCACCCAAGTAGCGCACAACTGAGTATTTTAGCGCAACGAGACGATATAAACGTTGAAAAAGAAACCAATTTAAATATTGGTTATTGGGCCTTTAATACTGAGCGCGCCCCTTTTGATGACATTAGAGTACGCAGAGCCCTTGCGCATGCAATTGATATAGACAAAATAATGCAAGCCGTTTATTACGGTAATGGTATACGCGCGCAATCTATTTTACCGCCGACTTCGTGGGGCTTTGAACCACAAGAAAACATGCCTATGTTTGACCCTGAACTGGCTAAAAAACTACTTATAGAAGCGGGGTTACCGAATGGCTTTGATATGACCATTTGGGCAATGCCGGTGAGTCGAATATACAATCCTAATGCCCGCAAAATGGCTGAGCTGATGCAAAGCGATTTACGCAAAATAGGTGTTAATGTAAGTATTGTTGAGTACGAGTGGAATACTTTTATTCAGCGTATAGGTGAGCACCGCCACGATAGCGTATTACTCGGCTGGGCTGCCGATACACCCGACCCAGATAACTTTTTTAGCCCATTGCTAAGCTGCACTGCCACTTTTAGCGGTAAAAACCCTGCCAATTGGTGTAACCCGCAGTTTGACTTATTGCTTACCCAAGCGCTCGACACCACCGATTTAAACTTACGCAAACAGTATTACGATCAGGTTCAAGCGCTCATTGTAGATCAGCTCCCATTGGTGCCTATTGCTCATGGTATGCGTTTTCAAGCAAATAGTGCCGATGTAGAAGGGATAACCCTTGGCCCATTTGGGGCGATTTCACTCGCAAATGCGAGGAAAAAATAATGATACTAGATTATATATTACGCCGCCTTGGCTTGTTTTTATTCATGATTTTAATGCTAAGCATATTTACCTTTTCGCTTAGCTACTTGTTCCCAGGGGATCCGCTCAGCAACCTAAGTGGCATTCCTACCGGTAATTTTTCTCAGCACAGTGAGCTTGAAGATAAATACATGTATGACAGCAACTACGTTATGCAGTATTTAGCGTTTTTAGGGCGTATATTTCAAGGTGATTGGGGCGTGTCGTTTGCCTCGGGAGATAACGTTTTTCAGCACATTTTAGATTTAATCCCAGCAACTTTAGAGCTGTGTGTTTATGCGCTTATTGTATCGGTTGTGGTAGGTGTACCAGCAGGCATTTTGGCCTCAGCGTACACACGCCGTTGGCCAGATAAATTAATTAGCTCTACCACCATGATTGGTTACTCTATTCCGGTTTTTTGGTTAGCGCTGTTACTTATTATGATTTTTTCGCTCAAGCTGGGCTGGTTTCCTATGTCGGGTAGAATGGGGTTACTATTTGAAATACCGCCTAATACTGGGTTTATATTAATCGATATTATGCTCGCAGGCTTCCCCTACAAAGGTGAAGCATTTATAGATGCACTGCATCACTTAACACTGCCAACCATAGTGCTAGCCATGTTTCCTACCACTGTTTTAGTGCGCTTTACCCGCGACTCTATGCTTAAAGTAATGGATCAAAGCTTTATAAAAACGGCCAGGGCAAAAGGCCTTAATCGCCGCCAATTAATCATGCATCATGCGCTGCGCAATACGCTATTGCCAGTAATAAAACAAATAGGGCTGCAATTTAGTACGCTTATTACGCTTGCCATGATAACCGAAGTTATTTTTTCTTGGCCGGGTATTGGCCGTTGGCTAATCGATAGTATTTACCAACGAGACTACCCTGCTATTCAAGGCGGTTTAATGGCGGTGTCTATGTTTGTTATTATTGCCACTATTGTTGCCGAGCTTACATATACTCTGTTCGACCCAATTTCGCGGAATCAGGCACATGGTAAAGTTTAAATTATTTTCTGAAGAGTCGAATAAATCGCCGCTGGCGCGTTTTTGGCGCAAATTTAAAAACAATCACCCCGCCTTGGTGGGATTATGGATTTTTATGGCGTTTGCGCTATTGGCCGCCAGTGCGCCCTTTTTAGCGCCGTATGGAGTTAACCAGCAACATAGCGATGCTTTACTTATACCGCCATCATGGCGAGAAATGGGTGATGTGCGCTTTATTTTAGGCACCGATGATTTAGGACGCGATGTACTCTCGCGCTTGATGAATGGCGCAACCTACACGTTTGGCTTATCGGTGGTGGCTGCATTTATTACCACCATTATTGGTGTGCTTGTTGGCACTTTTGCCGGCATTAGCCGCGGCCTTCGCTCAAGCTTTTTAAATCACTTGCTTGATATCACGCTCTCTATTCCGTCTTTGCTATTGGCGATTATTATTATCGCAGTGCTTGGGCCGGGCTTAATGAATACAGTGTGGGCCATTATACTGGCGTTATTACCGCAATTCATTCACTCTATTCGTAATTTAATTGTTGATGAGCTAAGCAAAGACTACATTACCGCTTTTAGGCTTGATGGTGCCTCTAACTGGCATATTTTGTCGCGGGGTATTTTTCCTAATATTTATGAACACATTGTGGTTATTTTTACCACCGCGCTTTCTACTGCTATTTTAGATATTGCCGCCTTAGGCTTTTTAAAACTTGGTGCACAGCCCCCAACTACCGAATGGGGCGCCATACTGGCTGAGAATTTAGGCCTTATATATTTAGCACCTTGGACCGTTGCGCTACCGGGTGTATTATTATTTTTAGCGGTTTTGTCTACCAATTTAGTAGGTGATGGCCTACGAAAAGTGCTTAAAGCACGTAAGGCTGATTAAATGCAATTACTCGACGTTAGAAATTTAACCATAGAGCTGCGTACCTCTGAAACGGTAATTCGCGCTGTAGATAGAGTCAGCTTTAGCCTAAAAGAAGGCGAAGTACATGGCTTGGTGGGTGAGTCGGGCTCTGGTAAAAGCTTAATAGCCAAAGCCATTGTTGGGGTACTTAACGAACGCTGGCATATAACAGCCGATAGAATGCATTGGCGCGGTGTTGATTTAATGCGCTTAACCCCAGAGCAACGCAGAAAAACAGTCAGCCAAGACATTGCGATGATTTACCAAGACCCTAGCCGCTGCCTTGACCCGACCGCTAAAATATTTGACCAAATAGCCGAAACACTGCCTGAAACATCCACTAAAGGCTTTTTTTTAAAGCGCAATAGAGAACGTAAAGACCGCGTAAAAGCACTTATCCATAAAGTGGGTATTAAAAACCACGACGCTGTGCTTGATAGTTACCCGCACGAGCTATCAGAAGGCGTGTGCCAAAAGGTCATGATTGCCATGGCCATAGCGCGCACTCCTAAGCTACTAATTGCTGATGAGCCGACTACAGCGCTTGAAAGCACCACTCGTGCACAGGTATTTAGGTTGCTAAAAAGCTTAAATCAATTAAAAAATATGTCTATTTTGATGATTTCTCATGAGCTTGAAGAAATAGCCGACTGGTCGCACGGTATTCATGTTTTATATTGTGGGCAAATGGTTGAAGCCGGCCCAACGCAACGTATTTTCCGCCAGCCTCGCCATCCTTACACGCAAGCGTTATTAAAAAGCTTACCCAATTATGAGCAAGGCTTAGCACACAAAGAACCCTTTTATGCACTTAAAGGCACTATCCCTACTTTGCAACATTTACCTATAGGTTGCCGATTAGGCCCACGCTGCCCTCAAGCACAAAAAGAATGTGTAATTACCCCTGCACTTACTAAGCACCATGGGCACAGCTATGCGTGTCATTTTCCGCTTATTAAGGAGATGAAGTAATGCAACCGGTATTAAAAGTACAAGCGCTTTGTAAAACCTTTAACATACGTGCCGGTTTATTTAGCCGCAAAAAATTTGAGGTACTAAAAAATATCTCTTTTTGTGTGGGCAAAGGCGAAACAATCGCAGTAATCGGTGAAACCGGTGCGGGTAAAAGTACACTCGCTAAATTACTCGCAGGGGCAGATAGCGCCGACAGTGGGCAAATTTTATTAGAAAGTAACATTATTGAAGATGACGGCGTGCGCGATGATCAATGTCGACATATCCGCATGATATTCCAAGACTCCGCTGCCTCGCTCAACCCGGGTCTCACCATAGGTGATATGCTAGATGATTGCTTGCAGTATAATACCGATTCAGACCAACTCGCTCGCCAAGAAAAAATAGATGCCACGCTTTCTAAAGTGGGACTGCTAATCGATCATCAACATTATTACCCTCACATGTTTAGTGTAGGCCAATTGCAGCGTGTAGCGTTGGCGCGGGCGCTCATTTTAGACCCTAAAGTGGTGGTGCTTGATGAAGCGCTGTCGGCTTTAGATCCCTCCGTTCGTGCGCAAACAGTTAACTTATTACTTAAGCTGCAAAAAGAAACCGGTCTAACTTATGTACTCATTACGCACCATTTAAGTTTAGTGCGCCATATCAGCGATCAGCTAGTAGTGCTTGAAAAAGGTGAGGTAGTAGAATATGGGCGTACCGAAGAGGTGTTTCAAAATCCGCAATCAAAAGTAACACAGCGCTTAATTTGCTGTTAATACTAAGCTTATATTTATAAAACAATACTGCCTAATTATTTTACTAAGCACATTGAAGTTATAAAAAAGGCGCGTTACTTATAAAGTAACGCGCCTTTTTTTAACGTATCGCGATTATTCTGCTGCTTGCTCTACCACAGGTAGATTTAGCTCAGCTTTAGCCTTTAAAGACTCAATAAACGCTAAGTAGTTTTTGTTAGCTTGCGCCATAGTAATGTTTTGCTGTACTTGCGGGTCGATATTTGCGGTTACTTGCGCATCGCTTACCGATTTAAGTGCAACAATTGCTGCATCACCGTTGTTTAAATCAACCACGTCTGTGCTTGGTGCATCATTAGGACGAGGCATTTTAAACGCTTGCGTTACAATAGCAGGCGAAACCGTGTAGCTTTGACGCGTTAAGCTCGCTTCTTCACGTACCGTTAGGTTTTGCTCACTGGCCACATCGCTTAGCGTTTTACCTGCTTGAACTTGTGCAAATAACTCACGTGCTTTTTCTTTAGCAAGTGTTGATGCTTTTTCATTAACTAAACGTGTTTTGATTTGCTCACTCACTTGCGCAAGTGGTTTAGTTGCAGATGGCTCGTATTTATTTACACGTACTACAATAACGTGCTCATCACCTAGCTCAATCACTTCTGAGTTTACTTTATCTTCAAGTAATTCTACTGAGAACAACTGAGAAATTACCGCAGGTGTATTAAGAGGCTCTGGCAATGCATTACGTGCAACAAGTGGTGTGGTTTTAACTTCAACGTCTGCCACTTCTGCAGCATCGTCTAAACGGTCAGAAATCTCAAATGCTAAGGCACCCATTTCTGTTTGCTTTTCGTAAAACGCATCTACTTTTTCAGTTTGCTCAAGCTCTGCACGTAAGTCGGCTTTTACATCGTCATACGCTTTTACTTGCTCTGGCTGTAAGTCAGTAAGTTTTATAATGTGATAACCAAACTCTGATGCTACAACCTCTGAAATATCACCTTTGCTTTGAAGCGCAAATGCAGCATCTTCAAAAGCAGGGTCCATTACATCGCGTTCAATCCACTCTAGGTCGCCGCCCATTTCGCCACTCACAACATCATCAGATGATGACTCTGCAAGCTGTGCAAAATCAGCACCTTGTTCTAACTGCTCATGTAATGCGTTGGCTTTTTCAAGCGCGGCATCATCATCTTCGCTGTTATCAATTAAAATGTGCGATACACGGCGTTTTTCAGGCTCGATGTATTGTGCTTTATTTTGCTCATAATACGCTTTTACGTCGTCTTCTGTTACCGACTCTACGGTGATGTCTTGTGCTTTAAGCTCAATGTAATCAACCGATACACGCTCTGGCGATAAAAATTGTGATGCGTTTAGCTCGTAGTAATCAGCAATTTCTTGCTCAGATACATCTACGTTTGCTTGTAACGCTTCTTTGCTTAACACAAGGTAGTCTATGCTACGCGTTTGCTGCTGCAGGGCTGCAGCGCGTTTAAGCTCGTTTTCAAGTGCAAACTCAGTACCAGCAACCGCAGACACTAATTGGCTGCGTGTCATGTCTTTACGTAAGTACTCACGAAAAGCATCTGGTTGAAAGTTCATTTGACGAATTACTTGTAGGTAACGGTCGTTATTAAATTTTTCACCAATTTGAAAGTACGGTAGTTCTAAAATTGTTTTACGTACGCTGTCGTCGCTTACGCGAAGGCCTAAGTCTGCCGCTAATTGTGATTGCAATTCTTGTTGTACTAAGCGGTCAATTACACCTTGACGAATTTGCGCCATGTAATTTGGATCTGCACTGATTTGTGCAAAGTATTCGCCAAATTGTTGCTCTAAACGGCTACGTTCGTTTTGATAAGCACGATTAAATTCGGTTTGGCTAATTTTAATTCCATTTACTTCAGCAACGGGTTGTTCTGGGGTTTGACCTAAGTAACTACCGATCCCTGCTAAGGCAAAAGATAAAATCACCGCGCCTAAAATTATTTTGGCTACAGGACCCTGTGAGCCCTCTCTGATTTTCTCAAGCATTTGTTTATCTCTTATTGATCAAGGTATTTTACCTTGTCATATGTAAAAAAAGCGTATCTTACCAGATACGCTTTTTCACTTGAAGTAACTGGCGGTGAAGTTACTTAATTCATCGATTAGGATAATTAAGTTTATATACACTCGCCATAACTAATCTGTATTTAAACAGTGATTAGTTTACTGCGTCTTTCAGCGCTTTACCGGCTTTGAAAGAAGGAATATTTGCCGCAGCGATTTGGATAGTTTCACCAGTTTGTGGGTTACGGCCTGAACGAGCAGCACGCTCGCGTACTGAGAAAGTACCAAAACCTACAAGTGCAACTGAATCGCCATCTTTAAGCGCTCCAGATACAGACTCGATGAATGAATCTAGTGCACGACCTGCAGCCGCTTTAGAAATGTCAGCGTCAGCTGCGATTTGATCGATTAATTGAGATTTATTCACAATATCATCCTCTTTCATTGTTATTATCAAGAGCGATTGTTTTTTAAACTAACAACACTTTTTTGAAAATTTTAGAGCAAACTTTTAATGCTCACATGATTATATTTTTCTTAAGCCTAGGCCCCATAAGGGCTAGGCTCGAAAACCAGTGCTTAACTTATCATACCGATTAGATTTGAAAAGCCCTTTAAAGCACTTTTTTTGGGTTTTTTATTGGTTTTTCGGTGTTTCGACTGAAAAACTCTCAACAGGATGCACTAAAGCTAACTTTAATACTTCATCAATCCACGTAACTGGGTGAACATCTAAGCCTGCCAGTACGTTATCTGGGATCTCTTTTAAGTCACGTTCGTTAATTTTAGGAATGATGACTGTTTTAATTCCACCACGGTGTGCAGCAAGTAGTTTCTCTTTTAAACCACCAATAGGCAGTACTTCACCGCGCAGTGTTATTTCACCTGTCATTGCTACATCGGCTTTAACGGGGTTACCTGTTAAGCTCGATACTAAACCCGTTACCATTGCTGCACCGGCGCTTGGGCCATCTTTAGGGGTCGCGCCCTCTGGTACATGCACATGAATGTCGCGTTTTTCGTAAAAATCGTTATTAATACGGAACGTATCAGCACGATTACGAACCACCGTCATGGCCGCTTGTATCGACTCTTGCATTACATCGCCCAGTGAACCTGTGTAGCTTAGCTTGCCTTTACCTGGCACAGCCGCACATTCAATGGTCAGTAAATCGCCGCCTACTTCGGTCCACGCTAAGCCTGTTACCTGACCAATGCGATCGCCGTCTTCAGCTTTACCGTAGTCGTAGCGCTGTACCCCTAAAAACTCTTCTAGGTTATCTTGATTAACAGTGACTGTTTTAGTCTCTTTATCAAGTAAGATATTTTTAACGGCTTTACGACATAGTTTAGATACTTCGCGCTCTAAATTACGTACGCCCGCTTCACGCGTGTAGTAACGAATAATGCCAATAATTGCACTGTCTTCTATTACTAGCTCAGAAGGTTTTAAACCATTGCGTTTAACTTGCTTAGTAATTAAGTGCTCTTTTGCAATGTTTAGCTTTTCATCTTCGGTGTAACCCGATAAGCGAATAACTTCCATTCTGTCCAATAATGGACCAGGGATATTAAAGCTGTTTGATGTTGCTACAAACATTACATCCGATAAATCGTAGTCTACTTCTAAGTAGTGATCAGCAAAGTGGCTGTTTTGCTCCGGATCGAGCACCTCTAATAGTGCTGAAGCTGGGTCGCCGCGCATATCTGATGACATTTTGTCGATTTCATCTAACAAGAATAATGGGTTTTTAACGCCCACTTTTGTCATGTTTTGAATCAGCTTACCTGGCATAGAGCCAATGTAAGTACGACGATGACCACGAATTTCAGCTTCGTCGCGTACGCCACCTAATGCCATACGAACATATTTACGACCCGTAGAGCGTGCAATAGACTGCCCTAATGACGTTTTACCTACACCCGGTGGTCCTACTAAACATAAAATAGGCCCTTTAAGCTTATTGGTACGTTGTTGCACCGCGAGGTATTCAATTATGCGTTCTTTAACTTTATCTAAGCCATGGTGATCGCTATCAAGAATTTTTTGCGCGCCTGCTAAGTCTTTTTTCACTTTAGAGCGTTTTTTCCATGGTACGTTAATTAACGTATCAATGTATGAACGCACTACAGTGGCCTCTGCAGACATTGGCGACATCATTTTAAGCTTATTAAGCTCAGCTGATGCTTTTTCTTTCGCTTCTTCTGGCATACCTGATTCTTCAATACGCTTTTTAAGCGCTTCAAATTCGTCAGGTACATCATCAAGCTCACCAAGTTCTTTTTGAATGGCTTTCATTTGCTCGTTGAGGTAGTACTCGCGCTGAGACTTTTCCATCTGCTTTTTCACGCGGGTACGAATTTTTTTCTCAACTTGCAATAAGTCTATTTCACCTTCCATCAGTGCCATTAGGTATTCTAAGCGCTCTGTAACACTTGAAATTTCTAACACTTTTTGTTTTTCAGGTACTTTTAATGGCATATGCGCTGCCATTGTATCGGCAAGGCGTGCTGGCTCATCAATACCTGAAACAGAGGTTAATACCTCAGGTGGAATTTTTTTATTAAGTTTTACATAGCCTTCAAACTGGCTAACAGCGCTGCGGATGAAAATATCTTGCTCTTGCTCATCCACTGAATCAGATTCGATGAACTGAGCATTCGCTACAAAAAACTCATCGTTATCTACAAATTCTTCAATTTGTGCGCGCTGCGTACCTTCAACTAAAACTTTAACTGTACCGTCTGGTAACTTTAATAACTGAAGTACAGTAGCAATAGTACCGATACGGTAAATATCGTCTTGCTCAGGTTCGTCTACAGTTGCATCTTTTTGTGCAACCAAGAAAATTTGTTTGTCTTTATCCATTGCCGCTTCGAGGCATTTTATTGATTTTTCACGGCCTACAAAAAGCGGGATCACCATGTGCGGATATACCACAACATCGCGCAGTGCTAACACTGGGATTTCGACTCGATCGGTTCTCTCAAGCGTCATTATAGTTTCTCTTCGCACTTCATTTATTTAAAAGATTACTCAAGTATATGGGGATAATCTAATTAAAGTTCAACAATTTTCCCCAACTCGTTCAAATTAATTATAAAAAAAGGAGCCTAAGGCTCCTTTTTTATACAAATAGCTTAAAAACTACTCTGATGCAGCTTTATCTTGATTATTGTTTTCATAAATCAAGATTGGGTCAGATTCACCTTTAATCACGGTTTCATCTATAACCACTTTGCTTACATCATCCATTGATGGCAGCTCATACATAGTATCAAGCAGTACGCCTTCAACAATTGAGCGAAGTCCGCGAGCACCTGTTTTACGCTCCATTGCTTTGTGAGCAATAGCGCTTAGTGCATCATCACGGAACTCTAATTCAACGTCTTCCATACCAAACAATACAGAGAACTGTTTAGTAATGGCGTTTTTAGGTTCACTTAATATTTGTACAAGTGCCGCTTCATCAAGCTCAGTTAATGTAGCAACAACAGGTAAACGACCAATAAACTCAGGAATTAAGCCGTACTTAACTAAATCTTCTGGCTCTACGTCTTTGAATGTTTCGCTTAAAGAGCGGCTCGACGCTGACTCTTTAACGTTAACACCAAAGCCAATTCCGGTATTTTTATGGCTACGCTGTTCGATTACTTTATCTAGGCCTGCAAATGCACCACCACAGATAAATAAAATCTTAGAGGTATCAACCTGTAAAAACTCTTGCTGCGGGTGCTTACGACCACCTTGTGGTGGTACTGAGGCAACCGTGCCTTCAATTAGTTTAAGCAGCGCTTGTTGTACGCCCTCACCCGACACGTCGCGTGTAATAGATGGGTTATCTGATTTACGTGAAATTTTGTCAATTTCATCAATGTAAACAATACCACGTTGCGCTTTTTCTACGTCGTAGTCACATTTTTGTAGCAGTTTTTGAATGATGTTTTCTACATCTTCACCTACATAACCGGCTTCGGTTAGTGTAGTTGCATCTGCCATAGTAAACGGTACATCAAGTAAACGCGCAAGTGTTTCTGCCAGTAATGTTTTACCACTACCTGTAGGGCCAATAAGCAAAATGTTACTTTTACCTAGTTCTACTTCTTGCTTTGTAGATTGGTTGCGTAGGCGCTTGTAGTGATTGTATACCGCTACAGACAATACTTTTTTAGCATGGTCTTGACCAATTACGTAGTCATCTAAGTGATTACGAATTTCTTTTGGCACAGGTAGTTTATCAGACGAATTATGCTTAGGAGCAATGTCTTTGATTTCTTCCCTGATAATATCGTTACACAGCTCTACACATTCATCACAAATGTATACTGAAGGACCTGCAATTAATTTACGCACTTCGTGTTGGCTTTTGCCACAAAAAGAGCA
>NZ_DJHW01000024.1:0-24732 GCF_002433295.1 Pseudoalteromonas sp. UBA6610
TGCCCCTGATTATTGCAAATTACAATTCCGACATTGGCACGAAAACCTTCGGCATCAATCACCTTAGTGCCTCATTTGTAAGTCGATTTTTAATGATTGTTCCACATTAGCTGCAATTCGGCAAACACTATTATCCCCAAAGTCATCACGCCCTAATCGCACGTTTACTATTTACACTGTGCATAACGACTTAACCTTAAATGAGCACTGAGTAATTACAAGGATAAAATAACCCTTAATTGACGCAACTTTTAGTAAAAAAAGCTAAGCTATGCCTTGATTATTATGTTTAGTGCTATTTACTCACAGCTTGTGTATAACTTTTGATAAACAAGGCTATTTTGCAAACAAGTCCACAATAGCAGATCTAAAAACTCGCTTTCTCCACAGATTCTGTGGATAAACATGTTTATATAGTTGTATTTATCCCATATAGAATTTGCTAACTTAATTAAAGCTGAATGAGTTAATTGAAAATATTAAAGCTAGTCAGTCACTTACAGTTAAACTGTGACTTTTTGGGGTGAGCAAAATTACGCCAAACACAGTGCGTATAAAAAACAACCAAAAGCAAAGATATCCACCTTACGGGGGTTTTGCTATCATGGCGCTGTTAATTATTCAAGGTAAATGAGTAGCATGCGACCAACAAAACCCCATTCAATTAATGACTTAATGCAACGCGTAAACGCTATTGCCGGTTTAACATTAGGGCAATTAGCCTCTCAATACAGCTTTAAAACCCCTGACGACCTATTACGCGAAAAAGGCTGGACCGGGCAACTTATTGAATACGTGTTAGGCGCTACTGCAGGCTCAAAACCCCTCCCCGATTTTGAAGATTTAGGCATTGAATTAAAAACACTGCCTATTTCGTATAAAGGAAAACCCTTAGAAACCACTTTTGTGTCGGTTACCCCCCTTATAAACGTAACCGGCATGACGTGGCATACAAGCGCTGTGCGTAAAAAACTCAATCATGTTTTATGGCTGCCTATATTGAGTGAGCGCGATATTGCGCCTTTTGATAGAACCATAGGCAGTGGTTTTTTATGGCAGCCTACGCCTGAGCAAGATGCGTTGCTACAACGAGACTGGGAAGAACAAATGGAGTTAATAACGCTTGGGCGAGTTGATGAAATATCGGGCCATTTAGGTGATGCCATTCAAATTAGGCCAAAAGCAGCTAATAGCAAAGTGGTTACCGATGCTATTGGCCCAAATGGGCAAACAATAAAAACCTTACCGCGTGGTTTTTATTTAAAAACCAGTTTTACAGGGGCTATTTTAAAGCAGCAGTTTCAGCTCTGAGCTGTGCAGAAAATATTATGAGTTAAGCAAATCCTGTTTCGCACTACGTGCGCGCGTCAGCAAGCTTAACGCCTACAAAGCATTCTCATCTCTTTGAAAAATTATCAGGCATAAAAAATCCCCGCATTAGCGAGGATTTTATTATCTAAAATTAAAAATAAGATTCTATATAAAATAGAATTACTGACCTTTAACTTCTTTAAGACCGTTGTAAGGTGCTTTAGAACCTAGCGCTTCTTCAATGCGAAGAAGTTGGTTGTACTTAGCAACACGGTCAGAACGGCTCAATGAACCTGTTTTAATTTGACCAGCAGCAGTACCCACTGCTAAATCAGCAATTGTTGCATCTTCTGTTTCGCCAGAACGGTGCGAAATAACAACTGTAAAGCCTGCATCTTTAGCCATTTTGATTGCTGCTAACGTTTCAGTTAGTGAACCAATTTGATTAAATTTAATTAGGATTGAGTTAGCAATACCGTTATCAATACCGCGTTTTAAAATCTTAGTGTTAGTTACGAATAAATCATCGCCTACTAATTGGATTTTATCGCCCATTAATTTAGTTTGGTGCGCAAAGCCATCCCAATCTGACTCATCTAAGCCATCTTCAATAGATACAATTGGGTATTGCTCAGTTAAATCTTTTAAGAAGTAGTTAAACTCTTCTGAAGTGAACTTTTTGCCTTCACCTTTTAGATCGTAAATGTTTGCTTCTTTGTCGTAAAACTCAGAGGCTGCACAGTCCATAGCCAGTGTAATATCTTTACCTAGCTCGTAACCTGCGTTTGCTACAGCTGTTTTAATAGCTGCAAGTGCCGCTTCGTTTGATGCAAGGTTTGGTGCAAAACCACCTTCATCACCTACCGCTGTAGAGTGGCCGTCTGCTTTTAATACTTTAGCAAGGCTGTGGAATACTTCAGCGCCCATACGTAGGCCTTCGCGGAAGTTTTCAGCGCCAACAGGTTGGATCATAAATTCTTGAATATCTACAGAGTTATCGGCGTGCTCACCACCGTTGATGATGTTCATCATAGGTAACGGCATTGAGTAAACACCTGGTGTACCGTTTAAGTCTGCGATGTGCTCGTAAAGCTCAACTTTTTTAAATTGTGCAGCGGCTTTTGCAGTTGCTAGTGATACCGCTAAGATAGCATTTGCACCTAGTTTTTCTTTATTTTCGGTGCCATCTAAATCTAGCATTACTTTATCTACAGCACTTTGCTCTAATGCATTTTGGCCTTTTAGCGCATCCGCAATTTCGTTGTTAATAAAACCAACTGCGTTTAATACGCCTTTACCTAAGTAACGGGCTTTGTCACCATCACGTAGCTCTAGTGCTTCGCGAGTACCTGTTGATGCACCTGAAGGAGCGGCAGCGCGGCCCCAAGAACCATCAGCTAAATATACATCAGCTTCAACAGTAGGGTTACCACGCGAGTCCATAATTTCGCGACCAATTACTTTTACGATTTCTGACATCTTGATTCCTCTATATTCCCAAAATGGTGAGTTCAGCTAACTTTACTACGTTTTATATCTTTTAGTCAGCCCTTTAGACAAAAAAGCCGTGCAATATGCACGGCTTTTTTTAATTACGAAGACGTTTTTTGATGAGTATGAGCAGCTGCTACAAACCCTTCAAATAACGGGTGACCATCACGTGGTGTTGACGTAAATTCCGGGTGGAATTGCGCGGCAATAAACCATGGGTGATCTTTATTTTCGATGATCTCTACTAGTTTTTTATCTTCTGATAAACCGGTAAAGCTTAAGCCTGCTTGCTCTAATTGCTCTACAAAGTTGTTGTTTACTTCGTAGCGATGACGGTGACGTTCAATAATTTCTGTATTGCCGTACACTTCGTGCACCTTAGAACCCGGCGTTAAGTGACATTTTTGTGCGCCTAAACGCATGGTGCCACCTAAATCAGATTTTTCATCACGTATTTCAATGTTACCCTCAGCATCTAACCACTCGGTAATTAAGCCCACTACTGGCGCTTTTGAGTGAATATTAAACTCAGTTGAGTTAGCGTCGGTTAAACCTGCAACATTACGTGCGTATTCAATAAGCGCTACTTGCATACCTAAACAAATGCCTAGGTAAGGTACTTTGTTTTCACGGGCATACTTAGCTGCTAAAATTTTACCTTCAACACCACGGCCGCCAAAACCACCTGGTACTAAAATAGCGTCTAGATGAGAAAGCAGTTCTACCCCTTTGCTTTCTAAGTCTTGCGAGTCAACGTATTCAATATTAATGGTTAAACGGTTTTTAAGACCTGCATGTTTTAGTGCTTCGTTAACTGATTTGTATGCATCTGGTAGTTCAATGTACTTACCAACCATACCAATCGTTACTTCGCCAGTCGGGTTAGACTCTTGATAAAGTACTTGTTCCCATTCAACTAAATCAGCTTCTGGTGCGTCAAGGTGGAAACGACGACACACAAAGTTATCTAGCTCTTGTGATTTTAATAGCGCAGGAATTTTGTAAATGCTGTCTACGTCAGGAAGCGAAATAACCGCTTTTTCTTCAACGTTTGTGAACAATGCAATTTTTGCACGTTCATTGTTAGGCAATTTACGGTCTGAGCGACAAATAAGAATATCTGGCTGAATACCTACAGAGCGTAACTCTTTAACCGAGTGCTGTGTTGGTTTGGTTTTTACTTCGCCTGCAGGGCCTAAGAATGGCACTAGCGTTAGGTGAATAAATAGCGCACGTTCGCGGCCAATTTCTGTACCTAACTGACGAATTGCTTCAATAAATGGTTGTGATTCAATATCACCTACTGTGCCACCAATTTCTACAATCGCAATATCATGACCTTCAGCACCGTCGTATACACGTTGCTTAATGTCATTTGTGATGTGTGGAATAACCTGAATAGTTGCACCTAAGTATTCACCACGGCGCTCACGACGTAGTACATCTTCGTACACTCGCCCTTGTGTGAAGTTGTTGCGGCTGGTCATTTTGGTGCGAATAAAACGCTCGTAGTGACCTAAATCAAGATCCGTTTCGGCGCCGTCTTCTGTAACGTATACTTCACCGTGTTGAATTGGGCTCATTGTGCCTGGGTCAACGTTTATGTAAGGATCCAGCTTTAAAATGGTAACATCTAAACCGCGGGCCTCTAAAATAGCTGCCAATGACGCTGCTGCAATACCTTTACCCAACGAAGAAACAACCCCGCCAGTAACGAAGATAAATTTTGTACTCATGCGAACCCTAGAATATCAGGAATTAAAAGGAATATAACACCCGAGAAAGAGACTCTGGGTATATCATCAAGACGGGGCGAAATTGTACCAAAACAGCGTTGAGCAATCCAGCTAAAAATAGCGTTTAGACGCACAAAAAATGTTCGTTGATTAACATTAGGTTGTACTGAGCTAATCTTATTTCGCTTTTTTAATGGCTTCCCATGCTTCTTCCATTTCCTCAAGCGTTGCGCGCTCTAAACTTTTACCTTTTGCAATTAAATAACCTTGCACTTTTTCAAAGCGTGCCGAAAACTTATCGTTGGCTTGTCTGAGTAGTTGCTCTGGGTCGCGTTTAACATGGCGAGCCACATTTACTGTGGCAAATAATAAGTCGCCTATTTCTTCTGCTGTATGATCGGATGAAGGGTCGTGCTCAAGCGCTTCTTTTACTTCAAGTACCTCTTCACTTACTTTATCAAGTGCCCCGTGGTAGCTTGGCCAATCAAAACCAAGTGCGGCAACACGCTGCTGAATTTTTTTAGCTTTAGTTAGACTTGGCATATTGGTGGGTATATCTTGCCAAAGTGAGGCTTTGCTTGGCTGTACTTTTGCTGCACGCTCTTGTGCTTTAATTGCTTGCCATTGCTCTGCTAATTGCTCGTCGGTTAATGCTTGCTTGGTGTTAAAAACATGAGGGTGACGGCGGGTAAGTTTACTATTTAGCTCACTAACCACGTCGTTAAAATCAAATAGCTCCTGCTCTTTAGCAAGTTGTGCGTAAAAAACGATTTGAAACAGTAAATCACCCAGCTCATTTTTAAGCTCGTTTAAATTACCCGACTCTATGCAATCGGCCACTTCAAAGGCTTCTTCTAGCGTGTGCGGTACAATCGATTTAAAATTTTGCTTGCGATCCCACGGGCAACCGTCGGTAGGATCGCGAAGCAACGCCATAATATCGAGTAGTTGCTCAAGGGCGTTACTGTTTGCCATTTTATTGGTTTCGCTTGGCACTGTGAACACCTTCAATTTGATGCAGCTTTGACAAAACCCGGTTTGTGCCCGACAGGTCATGCACTTCTATTTGCATAGTAAATACCGCTAACTGATCGGCCCCAACGGTATTGACGTTCATGTTGATCACATTTACTTTTTCGTTAGCCAGTACAGAGCTAATATCGCGAATTAAACCTGAGCGATCGCTTGCTTCTATTTTTATACTTAGCGCATAAGAGCCGTTTATTTCATCTGACCAACTAACCGATATTACACGCTCTGGGTGCAGCTCTTTTAAGTTGTTAAATGAATCGCAATCTTCTCGGTGTACCCCAATGCCACGGCCTTGTGTAATATAGCCAATTATTTTATCGCCAGGTACTGGGCGACAACACTTAGCAACGTGGCTCATTAAGCTGCCCACACCATCCACCACAATGCCGTTTTTATCGCCAGTTACTTTACTTGGCGCTTTAAAACGAATTACGGGTTCTTCTTCGGTACGATCACTGACAAAGTTAAGCATTTGGTTTAAGCGAACATCGCCGGCACCTATGGCAACCATTAAGTCATCTAGTTCTTTAAAATTAAAGCGCTTAATGGCTGGGTCTAAATCTTTGTAGGTTAAATCTAGCTTTTGCAGTTCGTTATCAAGAATCTCTTTACCGGCGCTTAAGTTTTTATCGCGGTCGAGCTGTTTAAACCAATGATGGATTTTAGCCCTTGCACGCGACGATTTAATGTAACCAAGCGATGGATTTAGCCAATCGCGGCTTGGATTAGGCTGCTTTTGCGTGAGAATTTCTACCTGATCGCCCGTTGATAGCTGATGTGTAAACGGCACTATTTTGCCAAATACTTTAGCCCCTATACAGCGGTGCCCTACATTTGAGTGAATGTAGTAAGCAAAATCAAGCGGTGTAGCACCAACAGGTAAATCGATAATATCACCGCTTGGGGTAAATATATAAACGCGGTCTTCTACAACTTGGTTTTTAAGCTCTTCGGCTAAATCGCCCCCATCAACCACTTCTTCTTGCCATTGTAGTAATTTGCGCAACCAGCTAATTTTTTGCTCATAGCCTGAGCCACGCCCAGGTAAAGCGCCTTCTTTATACATCCAGTGCGCGGCTACGCCTAGCTCTGCATCTTGGTGCATTTCGCTGGTGCGTATTTGTATTTCAACGGTTTTCCCTTCAGGGCCAAATACCACGGTATGAATTGATTGATAGCCATTTTGTTTAGGTGTAGCAACGTAGTCGTCAAACTCTTTATTAAGGTGGCGCCAATTAGTGTGCACAATACCTAGCGCGCCGTAACAATCTTGCAGGCGCTCTACAACAATTCGCATTGCTCTAATATCAAACAGCTGATCAAACTCGTAGTTTTTTTGCTGCATTTTTTTATAAATGCTGTAAATGTGCTTAGGGCGGCCATACACTTGCGCCTCAATACCGGCTTCGCTTAGGCGAGCTTTTACTTGCGCAACCATATCTTCCATATAGGCTTCACGGGCAAGGCGCTTGTCATCAAGTTGTTTAGCAATGCTTTTATAGGTGTCGGGGTGTAAATACCTAAATGATAAATCTTCTAGTTCCCACTTAAGCTGGCCTATACCTAACCTGTTTGCTAACGGGGCAAAAATATCGGCGGTTTCTTTAGCGGCAATAACACGCTCTTCTTCATCGCCATTTTTTACATTGCGTAAATGGCACACTTGCTCAGCAAGTTTAATCACCACAGCGCGCACATCTTCAACCATGGTAAGTAACATTTTACGAATGTTATCTACCTGCATAATGCCTTTACCTTGGTGCGATAAAGTACTAATAGCAGCCATTTGCGCAACCCCAGTTAAAAGCATGGCTACATTTTTGCCAAGTTGTGCTTCTACGGTTTCAAGGTCTACTAAGTCATTTAAGTAGTAATGCGTGAGATACGCGGTTGCGAGAGATTCTGCATCTAAATTTAGCTCGGCTAAAATCTCGACCATTTCTATGGCCGTGTTTTGCCGTGCTTGGTTGTCACATGTAACACACAATGCTTGCGCTTTGTTTAGTAGCGTTATTTTCTCTTGCGATAACGCTAACTGTTTTAGGCTAGTAGCAAAGTCACCTGTGTCGTCCTGCTGATGTGATTGACGTGTAGCGACCATAAAACGCTTTACCTCCGTTGAAATAACGCCATTGTTTCTATGTGTCCTGTATGTGGAAACATATTCATTAGCCCAATTTTAGTAACTTCAAAGCCTGCTTGCGAAATAATTGCACTGTCACGGGCTAAAGTAACAGGATCGCAAGAGACATATAAAATGGTTTTAAACTGCTTTAAAGGTAGTTGCTCTAAAACAGCCATAGCACCTGTACGAGAAGGGTCTAATACTAATACGTCTAGCGCCTTATTAAACCATTGTGCTGTTTCAATTTTTTGCGTTAAATCAAAACAATGAAAGTGCGCATTAGTGATAGAGTTAGTTTGCGCATTTTGCGTCGCCATTGCAACCGCCGATGCAACCCCTTCTACGCCAATAACCGATTTAGCATGCTGGGCTAGCACTAATGAAAAGTTACCAACACCACAAAATAAATCCAATACTTGCTCGTTTCCTTGCAAGTTAAGCCAATTTACCGACTGAGCTAACATAGCTTGGTTAACTTCATCATTTACTTGAATAAAATTACCAAGGCCAAATTCGAATTTTAAATTAAACTTTTCTAAAAAATAATAGGGCGTAGGCAAATGAGCCTGCTCTATAACATCACTGTTGTCTTGCCAGGTAATTAACCACTGCTGTGCGTTTGCCGCTTCTTGTACGTAGCTTTTGGCTTCATCTGGTATCGCTTTAGTATGGCGAATAACAATAAAGTTCCCAGCCTCGTTTTGGCACAACTGCAAATGACTTATACTGTGTAGCGCTTTGTATTGATTAATAAGCGTTTCAAAAATACTAAATACGTTAGTAAATGCCTTACTAAGCACATCACATTGCTCAATACTAATCACATTTTTAGAGCTAGGCGCACGATACCCAACTCGCATTTTTTTAGCGGCTTTATCATACATTACGGCAATACGGGCACTGCGTCTGTAATGAGTGGGCTTACTTAAAAGAGGCGCTTGCCAATTTAAGTCGCTTAATTTGGCAAATTTTTGAAACAGTTGCGTCACTGCATTTTGCTTTTCAACCACTTGCTGATTTATTTCTAGGTGCTGCAACTGGCAACCACCACAGTGATTATAATGCTGACAAAAAGGCTGCGTGCGCGCACCGCTTGGATTAATAACCTTAACCAGCTTTGCGCTACTGTACTTGGCTTTATCTTCTATTAGGCTTGCCGTTACTTTTTCATTCATTAAAGCGCCGCTTACAAAGCACACTTTATTATTGTGTTTGGCAACGCCCCGCCCTTGATGATCCATGGCCGTAATATTAAGTGTGAGTGTTTGCTGTTTAAGTGGTTTTTTCTTTGCTTTAAAAATTTGCGCCATGCGGCATTACCTTAAATTTTGTATTACGTATAAGCAAATCAGATGCTTTGAGAATAGCCGATGAACCGTATATACTCGATCCATACTAATAATGATAATAACGCTTCCATTATGACCAAATTAGGCTTACGTGATTCTGTTTTAACCTTAACCTTGATCCCCACAGTGATCATTGGTTTGTTACTTGGCGGCTATTTTACAATAAATCGTTACATTGAGCTTGATGAAATTTTATATCAGCAAGGCAGCTCAATATCTGAACCCTTAGCAATTGCTTTAGAGCAGCCTTTACTTGAAAAAAATAAAAAGCTGCTCAACCGTCTGATTAGTTACACACACAATAAGCACTCCCCAACCATTAAATCGATTGCTATTTTTGATACCAGCAATCAGCTTATTATGACCAGCAACTATCATCGCTCGTTTGATGAACTAACTCAAAAAGAACAAATTGAAAATCTTCACACAACAAAAATTAATAAATCAGAAGAGTTAATCACGTTCTACACCCCAATTTTTAATCACTCTGCGCCGGTATCAAAATGGGATATTAATGATTTTCAAACCCCGCTTGGCACCGTTATTTTACAACTTAATAAAGACCAAGCGATTATAGGCCAGCAGCGAGCGGTTTTAATTAGCGGCATTGTTATTTTATTTTCAATAATATTGGCATCTATTTTAGCGCTTAAGCTTAGCCGTATGTTTATGAACCCGCTTAATAAGTTAGTACTTGCCACCGACAAACTAGTTGAAGGTAAAAGAGACACGGGTTTAAACGACACCATGATGGGCGAATTTGAACTTTTGCGTGAAGGGCTTAATACCATTGCCCACACTATGGTTATGCAAAAAGACGAAATGCAGAAAAATATTGATCAGGCAACGAGTGATTACCGCGAAACCCTAGAGCAATACGAAACCTCAAATATTCAGCTAACCATGGCCAAAAAAGAGGCACAAGATGCTAACCGCGTTAAGTCCGACTTTTTAGCTAAAATGAGCCACGAGTTACGCACCCCACTTAATGGGGTTATTGGCTTTACGCGCCAATTGTATAAAACACCTTTAAATAAACATCAAAAAGATTACCTCGATACCATAGAGCTTTCTGCCAATAGCTTATTGACGATTATTAGCGATATTTTAGATTTTTCTAAACTTGAAGCAGGCGCAATGGAGCTTGAATCAATCCAGTTTCAACTACGCGATAGCGTAAACGAGGTTATGACATTATTAGCTCCCTCGGCGCATGAAAAACAACTTGAGCTATCTATTTATATCAACCCACAAGTGCCTGATGATTTAACCGGTGACCCCACTCGCCTTAAACAAGTACTCATTAACTTGTTAAGTAATGCCATTAAGTTTACTGAAAAAGGCTCTATAAAAGTTGATATAAGCTACCGCTTATTAGATGAAGACCGCGCCTCTATTTTAGTATCAGTAACCGATACCGGTGTGGGTATTCCAATGAATAAGCAAGATGCATTATTCACTGCATTTGGCCAAGCAGATTCATCCATCACCCGTAAATTTGGCGGCACTGGTTTGGGTCTCATTATTACCAAACATATTGTAGAGGCTATGAATGGCCGAATAACGCTAAATTCAGCCCCAGGAAGCGGCACCTGTTTTACCTTTAATGGTGTGTTTAGGTTGCCTGATCATACCTTTAGTAACGACTTACCTTCTAAATCGCTCATTGGCAAACGCATATTATACTTAGAGCCACACGAGCATACGCATCACTCAGTGCTTTCTGTATTAAACGAGTGGGAAACTGTAGTAACCGCTTGTTTTAATGAAGGTGCATTTCGAGACGCTATTAAACATAAAATGTTTAAATACGATATTTGTATTATTGGTGATATGGCATCGGTAGATGACATGCAACGTTTAAAGGGTTATATAAATAGCGTACGTGAGTCAACTGATTATTTATATTTAATGCTTAATACTATTTCTCATAGTATGAGAGAGTCTTTCATTGGTAGTGGTGCAGATGTATGTTTAAGTAAGCCGCTTAATCATCGTAAATTATGTGAAGTACTGGCTGCGCCTTATCGCCTTGATCATCCTACCTTAAATATTGAGCCAAGCGATCAAACATTATTGCCATTAAAAGTACTGGTGGTAGATGACAACGATGCAAACTTAAAACTTATTTGCACCTTGTTAAAAGAGCAAGTTGAATTTATAGATACGGCCTACAATGGCTCGCAAGCCTACAGCTTAAGTAAAAGCCATAAGTACGATGTTATTTTTATGGACATACAAATGCCGATTATGGATGGCATTACCGCGTGTAAACTTATTAAGGAGTCTTCTTTAAACGAAGACACACCTATTATTGCGGTAACCGCGCATGCACTGCACAGTGAAAAAGAGCAGCTATTAAAAGATGGCTTTAAAGGCTATTTAACTAAGCCTATTGATGAGGATATGCTGAGCCAAATTATTTGCGATCATAGTCCGCAATCGCCCGTAAGCCGCGACAAAATTAAAAGTGTAACGTCACAAAGCCCAGCTCCATTTGAAAGTAACTGCTTAGATTGGTCGCTTGCGCTACAACGCGCAGGGGGCAAAGGTGAGCTGGCGCTGGAAATGCTCAATATGCTATTACAAAGTGTGCCAGAGACGCTCTCGCAGCTCAACGAAGCTATTGAGCAAAACGATTGCCAAACGGTATTAAGTGTTATCCACAAATTCCATGGCGCGTGCTGTTATACCGGTGTGCCTAAGCTTAAATCACTGGCAGAAACCATAGAAACCTCACTTAAAAGTGATTGCGTGCTAGATAACGTTGAGCCTGAACTATTTGAGCTTCAGGATGAGCTGGAAAACCTCATGGCAGATGCAAGTGCTACCGAGCATCAACGCTAAAAAACACGTAATAAAAAAGCGCAGTAAATGCGCTTTTAACAGGTTTTAATACCATTTTACTTAATTAAGTATTTCTATGAAATGGTGCCACCATGGGGTTAAATTATAACCTTGCCTCAAT
Organism: Pseudoalteromonas sp. UBA6610; assembly: GCF_002433295.1. Classification (NCBI taxonomy): domain Bacteria; kingdom Pseudomonadati; phylum Pseudomonadota; class Gammaproteobacteria; order Alteromonadales; family Pseudoalteromonadaceae; genus Pseudoalteromonas; species Pseudoalteromonas sp. UBA6610. Next base: position 12,013 of record NZ_DJHW01000024.1, read on the forward strand.
CATGAGGCGTTTCATGTCGCGTACTGCTTTTTCAAGGCCATCAATAGCTGCGCGCGCAATAATAGCGTGGCCAATGTTAAGCTCATAAATTTCAGGCATTGCAGCAATTGGTTTTACGTTATGATAATGAAGGCCATGCCCTGCATTTACAATTAAGCCTAAGCTCGCCGCGTATTTTACACCCTCTCGTATGTGCTCAAGCTCTTTGTGTAAATCTTCATCATTAGTGGCATCTGCATACGCGCCGGTATGAATTTCTACATACGGTGCACCACACGCTTTAGCTGCATCTAACTGTGCTTTATCGGCGTCAATAAATAATGACACTTTAATACCCGCATCAGTTAGTGTTTTAGTGGCCGCTTTAATTTTATCTACATTACCAGCCACATCTAGGCCGCCTTCGGTCGTAAGCTCTTCACGTTTTTCAGGTACTAAACATACGTACTCAGGCTTTACTTCAAGGGCAATGTTAATCATTTCATCTGTAACCGCTGTTTCAAGATTCATACGCGTTTGAATTGTTTTAGCCATTACGTATACATCGCGGTCTTGAATATGGCGACGGTCTTCACGCAAATGAATAGTAATACCATCTGCACCGGCGTGCTCTGCCACACTGGCTGCATGTGCTGGGTCTGGGTATGATGTACCACGCGCTTGGCGAAGCGTTGCAATATGATCAACGTTTACGCCTAAAAGAATGTCTTTCATTTTGTTACCTGTAAAATATGTTTATTGAGAGGCCATAAATAATTCACGGCTTTTTAATGGTTTATTACCCAGTAAAGGTTTTAGTAAATAACGGCTTAATTGTTTTGCCATATAGAGTACATCGCTTTGGCTAAAATCATGATTAGCAATCGCTTTGAGCTGCGCGCCGCTAAACCCTGAGCGCGTATCTTGTTGCATCAAAAAACCCAACTCAGGAAAGTAACTATACGTTTGCCTTTCATCAATTGGCTCACCACTGGCATCAAAGCTAAAGTCAACGCCATAACCCAACAACTCTAATAATTGAAATTCGTATGAGCGCAGCACCGACTGTAAATCGACATCGCTATTTAAGTTCTCTAGGTGAGTTTTGTAGAGCTCAAACACTTGTTCAAGTGGCTCGTTTACCGGCACAATGCGGTTAGTCAGCTCATTTAAATAAAAGCCACAGTAAAGCTTATCCTTAGTTAAATATAAAGGATTACCATGTAGCTCAAATTTATTAATGTATTTTAAATCGTACTTGCCACTGTAATGAACAAGCAGTGCCTGAAAAGGCTGTAATTGTGCTTTGTGTTTAGTGGCCTGGCGACCACTCACTCTGGCTAGCATTCTAAGCTGGCCTACGCCTTCTACCAGCATATCGAGCATTACTTGGGAGTCGCTATAAGGACGCCGATGTAATAGGTACGCTGTGTAGAAGTCGCTATCCATATTAGTTGGCTAAATGCTGGTTAATCTTCGCCATAGCCTAAACTTCTTAAGGCACGTTCATCATCTGCCCAACCCGATTTAACTTTAACCCAAAGCTCTAAAAACACTTTGTTATCGAGCATTTCTTCAAGGTCTTTACGGGCTTCACGGCCAATCACTTTAAGCTTTTCGCCTTTGTTACCTATTACCATGCGTTTTTGGGTTTCACGCTCAACAAGAATTAACCCATTGATATGCCAAACACCGTTTTCTTGCCATTTAAACTGCTCAATTTCTACAGTCACAGAATACGGCAGCTCTTCACCCATAAAGCGCATTAGCTTTTCACGAATAACTTCTGCCGCCATAAAACGCATTGAGCGGTCGGTTACATAGTCATCAGGAAAGTAAAATTCGCACAGTGGTAAGCGTTTAGTTACTTCGGCTTTAATTAAATCAACGTTTTTACCTTGCGTTGCCGATACCGGCATTATGCCCACAAAATCAAATTTGTCGCCAAGCATCTTCATATGCGGTAATACTAAATCGCGGTCTTTTACTTGGTCTATTTTATTAATAACAAGTAAAACAGGCTTACCACTTTGCGATACTTTATTAAGTACCATTTCGTCATCGGCATTCCAGTGAGTGCCCTCAACAACAAAAATAATAAGCTCTACATCACCAATTGAACTCGATGCAGCACGGTTCATTAAGCGGTTAATAGCGCGCTTTTCTTCAACGTGTAAGCCCGGCGTATCAATATAAACAGCTTGGTGTTGCCCTTCTGTATGAATACCCATAATACGGTGGCGAGTTGTTTGTGGCTTGCGCGAGGTAATACTTACTTTTTGCTCAATGATTTCATTAAGCAATGTTGATTTACCTACATTAGGGCGGCCAACAATGGCAACCATGCCACAAAACGTATCAATATCACCTTCATGAGGCTGTATTAAGGTATCAAGATTCATTTTTTAGTATCTTCAATGCTTTTTCGGCAGCTTTTTGTTCGGCTTTACGGCGCGAGCTACCAACTGAAATAATGCTATCCATACCTTCAACTATACATTCAACCGTGAACGTTTGATTGTGCGCTTGACCTTTGGTATCAACAACGGTGTAGCCCGGTAAAGATAACTTACGCGCTTGTAGATACTCTTGCAGCAGGGTCTTAGGATCTTTTTGATTAAGCCCTGGTGAAATAGCATCAAGTCGAGATTCGTACCACGCTAAAATTAGCTCGCCACAGCGGTCTATGTTTGAGTCTAAAAACACAGCCCCTATAATGGCTTCTACAGCATCAGCTAATGTTGATTCACGACGAAAACCACCGCTTTTTAACTCACCCGGCCCAAGGCGCAAGTAGTCACCTAAACCAAACTCTAGCCCAAATTCAGCAAGGGTTTGGCCACGCACAAGCGTAGAGCGCATACGGCTTAAATCGCCTTCACGCGCTTTTGGAAATTTGTCGTACAAAGCATTGGCAATAACAAAGCTCAAAATTGAATCGCCTAAAAACTCTAAGCGTTCATTGTGCTGACCTTTATGACTGCGGTGCGTCATTGCCTGTTCAAGTAAACCTTGATCAGCAAATTCGTAGCCAATTCGTTTATATAATTCTGTTACATTTTTTTTCATTGTTACTGAATATTACCTAGGCGTTCAAAACGAACACCAGTTGGAACCCATCCTGGTAAAACATCATCTGGGCCATTCTCAAATTCAAAACTCATCCATATAAAGACAGCTTTACCCACCAAGTTTTCTTTTGGTACAAAGCCCCAAAAGCGACTATCTTGGCTGTTGTCGCGGTTATCACCCATCATAAAATAATGATCAGCTGGTACAGTCCATTCATCCGAAGGAGTCCCTGGTTGCTGATAGTAACGCCCTTTACGTTCAGGAGCGCGTGGGTTGATTAAAATGTCGTGCTTGAGTGTCGTTAAATCTTCATTTACTCGGGCAAGCGACATTTGGCCTTGTTTAAACTCATTATCGTTAATTAATTTAAAATCAATTTTATTAAACTCATTACAAAGTAAGTCACCCTGCTGGGTCTCGCCTTCTTTACAATTAGGTTGAATATATAAACGCTTATCACGATAAACAATTTTATCGCCTGGTAAACCAATAGCACGTTTTATATAATCTACTCGCTCATCTAACGGGTATTTAAAAACAACAATATCGCCGCGTTCAGGCTCGCCTACATCTACAAGCTGGCTACGCCATACTGGGTCTTTAATCCCGTACGAGTACTTTTGTACTAAAATAAAGTCGCCCACCAACAAGGTAGGCATCATTGAACCTGACGGTATTTGAAAAGGCTCAAAAATAAACGACCTAAAAATAGTAATAGCTGCAATCATCGGAAAAATCGACTTTGCAGTTTCTGTAATTGCCGGCTCAGGTGCTATTAACGCCGCTGTTTCTTCATCAAGCTGGCCACCGGCAGATGTTTGGGCAAGCGCCAAACGCTCTTGCCTTTTTGGCGCATACATTAGGTGGTCAATTAACCATATTAAACCAGAGCCTAACGTTAATAACACCAATAAAACTGAGAAATAACCAGCCATCTATAATCCTTTGTTTTTATTTACCAACTTTCAAAATAGCTAGAAACGCTTCTTGCGGTACTTCTACGTTACCCAATTGCTTCATTCGTTTTTTACCATCTTTTTGCTTTTGCAGTAGCTTTTTCTTACGACTCACATCACCACCGTAACACTTAGCGATTACATTTTTACGTAATTGCTTAACCGTGGTACGCGCAATAACATGTTGTCCTATTGCAGCTTGAATCGCAATATCAAACATTTGACGCGGAATAAGCTCTTTTAACGCATCAGCAAGTTGGCGGCCACGTGATTGTGCACTGTCGCGGTGAACAATTATAGCGAGCGCATCAACACGTTCACCATTGATAAGTATATCAACACGTACCATGTCTGATGTTTGAAAGTGCTTAAAGTTGTAATCAAGCGATGCAAAACCACGACTGGTTGACTTTAATTTATCAAAAAAGTCCATAACCACTTCAGCCATAGGTAGTTCATAAGTTACAGCGACTTGCTTGCCGTGATAACTCATTTTAGTTTGCATACCACGCTTTTCTACACACAGAGTAATAACGCTACCTAAAAACTCTTGCGGTACAAGTATGTTTGCCTCTACCACTGGTTCGCGTATTTCAACAATATCATTTACCGCCGGTAAGTCAGACGGGTTATCAATTTGACTCGTACCTTCTTTGGTTACTACTTCGTAGATTACAGTAGGTGCCGTGGTAATTAAATCAATATCGTATTCACGCTCTAAACGCTCTTGAATAATTTCCATGTGTAGCATACCTAAAAAGCCACAGCGGAAGCCAAAACCCAGTGCTGTTGAATTTTCAGGTTCAAAAAATAACGACGCATCATTTAAGCTTAGTTTATTAAGCGCATCGCGGAACGATTCATAATCATCAGAGGCAATTGGGAACATACCTGCATATACTTGCGGCTTAATTTTTTGAAAGCCTGGTAAACGCACTGGTGCCGCATTTTTTTGATGCGTAATCGTATCGCCCACTGGGGCGCCGTGTATTTCTTTAATACCGGCAATAACAAACCCTACTTCGCCGGTACGTAAAATACCCGTGTTGGTTTGTTTAGGGGTAAAAATACCCACGTGATCAGCTGTATGTACTTGCTCGTTCGACATTATTTTTATTTTGTCGCCGGCACGTAGTTCACCGTGCTTAATACGCACTAGTGATACAACACCTTGGTATGGGTCAAACCACGAGTCAATAATAAGCGCCTGCAAAGGTTGATCTTTTTCACCTACCGGTGGTGGAATATCCTTTACAATCATTTCAAGTACTTCAGCAATACCAACACCAGTTTTTGCACTACATTGCACAGCGTCTAGGGCATCAATACCAATAATGTCTTCAATTTCTTCTGCTACACGAAGCGGATCGGCTTGCGGTAAATCTATTTTATTTAAAACAGGGATTACCTCTAAATCCATTTCAATGGCGGTATAACAGTTTGCCAGCGTTTGTGCTTCAACACCTTGTCCGGCATCAACAACTAAAAGCGCACCTTCACATGCCGCTAAAGAGCGAGAAACTTCATAAGTAAAGTCAACGTGCCCTGGTGTATCGATAAAGTTAAGTTGGTAGGTTTCGCCATCGTTAGCAGTGTAGTTAAGCGTTACACTTTGCGCTTTAATGGTAATACCGCGCTCACGCTCGATGTCCATTGAATCTAACACTTGCTTTTGCATTTCGCGGTCTGTTAAGCCACCACAAACCTGGATCAAACGATCTGAAAGGGTCGATTTACCATGGTCAATATGGGCGATGATCGAAAAATTACGGATATGCTTCATAAACTGGATTCTAAACTTCTATTTTAATAGGCTAAGTACGAACACCTGAGTGACTTGAAAATACTTATTGGGTATAAGTGCTATATAAGTGGCTAAATGCGCTTTAGATAATCAAATTTTGATTGCCTTTTTACCCTGTATTTCCAAGTTACTCTGGTATAAAACGGCAATTTTACATTTAATTGGCCTTAATCACCATCTATTTGCGTTAAAGGAAGGCTAATTGGATGAATTTTTATCACTTTTACATCATGCCTGAGTGTTTTCACTTTGCTTTTGGCCAAAAAGTAACCACCTACACCGCCCAAAGCGGCGAATAATATTTGCCATCCCTGCGCTAAAAGTAGTAATTCGGCACTAATAAATGCAAGCGTTAATCCTAAAAATAAAGGCAGCATGTATACAGCAAAAGCATGTTTGACTAGATGCGAATCATCTAATGAGAGCGTTACTTTTTGGCCCACTTCTACAGGAGTATCAAATTGATATGGAAAGGTTTTTTTATCGCTACCAAAGAGTTTGGCAAAGACTTGCGAGCCACAGCGACCATTACACCCTTCGCAGGCTTTTTTTTGCTGGGCTTCTAAGTGGGCAGTGGTGCCATCTAGGGCAACCACTGTAAGTGTTTGTTCAATCATAACAACCCTTACGAATTGTTTATAATGCGCGAGTCACTGACTCAGCAATTGCCTTTGCGGTTTGGCTTGGCACATTACCAACAACGGATACATCAAAGTTTCCGCCATTATGCACATAAATTGTCGTTGCGCCAGAAGTTAATGATCCGCTTAAGCGGCGACCTGGTAAGGGGCGCTGTACAAAAACAGAAATTTCAACAAACCCGTCAGAATATAAATAATAGTCAGTAAGTTCGTTGTTTAAATCAAGTTTATGGCGGTCTGATTTTAGTAATTTAAAGCCATTAGGTAACCAACCAATGCGCCAGTTTGTGGCATTACTTTTTTCACCTTCCAGTGCGTTACCTGGTAACGGCGTTGGAAAATTACGGTTGAGCACTTCTAAAATCATCGGTGCTGGTTGCTCTGTTACGCTAATATGGGTTAACTGTAGCTGCTCTAATGCTTCACCTTGGTGGTTAACATAAGCGGCTTTTAATAACAGCGATGACTCTGTATCAAGCCAAATCCAATAGTTATATTTGTATTCATCTTTTGATTCTATTCTCACCAGTTGCGCCGCTCGCCCTGCAATACGGCCTTTACCACCTAGCACAAAATCATATTGGCTGCTTAGCGCTTCAATATCTTTAAATAATACTTCAGGTATTGGCCCAGCAATGGAGTCTGTATTTATAGAATATGGCTGCGATTGCGGTTCAAAGTAGGTTACTTGGTCGTTAATTCTCACCATTTCTAAGCCCGCGCCATTAAGTAAACTTAAATGCTCAAGCTCTGTTTCACCTTGCTTTGCATGCACCCAACGGTAAGGTTCCATGGCTTTACCCTTTACCACCACAAAAGAGGCGTCAAAATTGCGGGTATGCACTGCGTTCGCCATGTTTAGTAATAAATCTTTGGCGGGATTTGTGTCGTTAGCAAAAACATTAAAGCTTAATACCAACGACAGAACAAAAGTGATTACTTTCATTTAATTAGTTTTTTTCCTCTTGCGCTTTGTCACTATTTTGCGCTGTTTGCAAAGAGTGTGCAACACGTGCTTGACGTTGATGCTCTAAAACTAACGCGCCAATGCGTTGTTGCTGTAATTCGCGTAAACCTTGCTCAGCGTTTTCAAGAGCAGGTTCTGATGAATAACTCACCGGCGACGCCATACCTGTTAATGGGGTAGTTTGTAAAAGCGGAATTTCGCTTTCTTGCTCGCCCGCACCTTGCGGCAAGGTATTTACGCCAACAATGGCAAACATAGCTACGCTTGCAGCAATAGCAAGTTGTGCAACCGGCTTGCGCCAATTAAACGCCACTACTTTGTTATCTTGCTGCGCTTCACTGTGCTCGGTATCTGGAGCTTTGTTTGCTGTCGATTGGGTGAAATCGGCATACACAGGCTCACTTTCAAGTGCTAAGGCGATGTTATCGCTTATATCGATGTGTATGTCGTTGTTATTTTTTTGAGCACGCATCGCATCACCAATTAGCGCATATCGACCAAACGTAGCAACATCCTGATCAGAAATTTTACCCTCTGCAAGGTGTTGTTCGCCGTCAAGTAATGCTGATAACGTTTCGCTATCCAACTTGTTAACGTGTGCTTTTGTCATACTAAGACTCGCCTATTAATGGGTTTAATTTATTATCTATTGCTTCTCGGGCTCTAAAAATACGCGAACGTACTGTCCCAACAGGGCAATCCATTACCACGGCTATTTCTTCATAGCTCATCCCTTCGATTTCTCTTAGGGTAATCGCGGTTTTAAGGTCTTCAGGCAAACTATCAATCGTATTAAAAATAACAGCGCGTACTTCGTCGCTTAACAGTAAGTTTTCAGGCGATGCGTTTGAACGCATCGAATCCGCACCGTCATAAAACTCGGCATCTTCAGCGTCTATATCGTTTGCTGGCGGTTTACGGCCCTGAGCTACTAAATAATTTTTAGCACAATTAACGGCAATACGGTATAACCACGTATAAAAGGCACTATCACCTCTAAAGTTTGGAAGTGCACGGTAGGCCTTAATAAATGCCTCTTGTGCTACATCTGCAATATCGCCTTGGTTAGACACATAACGTGAAATTAACCCTGCAATTTTGTTCTGATACTTCTTTACTAATAGGTTGAAGGCGTTTTTATCTCCTTGCTGGACCCTTTTTACAAGCGCTAAATCTAATTCCTGCTCGCTCATTCGAGCCGGTACTCCTCTGTTTGATTCTTGCTGGTTATTCATAGTGTCGCCATTGTTCACAAATACTCTGACCTCTTTATGAATAAAAAGTTCTGCTTAATATTATTTTTTTATAAAATAGTCGTAAATAACGGCGCTAAGCCATTAAAATCACTACGTAGTAATATGACAAATATGATACAACTACATTATTAAAAACAAATATTGCTCTAATTTGAGCATTGTAACCGCAAAGTACCTCTGACATGAACCAAAATAAACATCATATTGCTGATGTCGCTATTATCGGTAGCGGCGCGGCGGGCTTATCTCTTGCATTGTCTTTAGCTAACTATTGTAATGTTACTGTGATCAGTAAAGGTGCCCTCACCGAAGGCTCTACACTGTATGCACAAGGCGGGATTGCCGCAGTATTTGATAAAAAAAACGACAGCATAGAATCACATGTTGAAGATACCCTTGATGCCGGCGGTGGTTTATGTGACCGAGAAGCTGTGCATTATACTGCAAGTAATGCGCATCAGTGTTTACAATGGCTCATTGAGCAAGGCGTTCCTTTTGATATGGAGTTTGATAGCAAAGGAAAAGAGCGCTTTCATTTAACCCGCGAAGGCGGACACAGCCATCGCCGTATTTTACATGCAGCCGATGCCACAGGTAAGGCCGTGCAAACCACGTTAATTAGCCAAGTTAAAGCGCATAAAAACATTACCTTGCTCGAGCAATACAATGCCATCGATTTGATTAGTGATAAAAGCTTAGGTAAGCCGGGTTCGCATATTCATGGCATGTACGTGTGGAATAAAAAAGCAAAAAAAGTAGAAACTATTTCAGCTAAATTTGTAGCGCTCGCAACAGGGGGGGCAAGCAAGGTGTATTTGTACACTTCAAACCCTGATGTATCTAGCGGTGACGGTATTGCCATGGCGTGGCGTGCAGGCTGTAGGGTAGCCAATATGGAATTTAACCAATTTCACCCCACTAGCCTTTATCATCCTGAGCTACAAAACTTCTTAATTACCGAAGCTATGCGCGGTGAAGGAGCGTATTTAAAGCGCCCCGACGGCACTCGCTTTATGAAAGACTTTGACGATAGAGAAGAGCTGGCACCGCGCGACATAGTAGCCCGTGCTATCGACTTTGAAATGAAGCGTTTAGGTGCAAATTGTGTATACCTAGATATTAGCCACAAAGATAAAGACTTTATCATTGAGCACTTCCCTACTATTTACGCAAAGTGTTTAAGTGTAGGGCTTGATATAACCAAAGAAGCCATCCCGGTTGTTCCTGCCGCGCATTATACGTGTGGCGGTGTAATGAGCGACTTTAACGGGAAAACCGATTTAGATAACTTATACGCTGTAGGCGAAGTCGCCTACACAGGTTTGCACGGCGCTAACCGTATGGCGAGCAATTCATTATTAGAGTGCATTGTATTTGCTCACGCTGCCGCTAAAGATATTTTAAGTAAACTTGAGCATGCGCCAGCACCACTTGCGCTGCCAAGTTGGGATGAAAGCCGAGTCAGTAATTCTGATGAAGAAATTGTTATTACCCATAACTGGCACGAACTGCGGTTATTTATGTGGGATTATGTAGGCATTGTGCGCTCAACTAAACGCCTAGAACGAGCACTGCACCGTGTTGAGTTATTACAACAAGAAATACATGATTATTACGCAAACTTTAGAGTAAGTAATAACTTATTGGAGCTTCGTAATTTAGTACAAGTAGCCGAGCTGATAATTAGAAGTGCAATGCAGCGTAAAGAAAGCCGTGGTCTGCACTATACGATTGACTACCCTGAGCAAAATGAAAACCCAACACCCACTATTTTGATTCCACCTCGCCATTAATGGCAATCAATGCTACGCGCTTTAAACGTGCGTAGCTTTGCTTATTTACGCCATTAGCTGAAATAATAAGCCATTGGCGTTTATTAAAACCTTTAATGTGTAACCACACACTGGTATTTAATATTTTTGTTTTAGGGGTTATTTGCCCCTGAACTTTTAAACTTTCGTTTTCGAAGCGTATTTGCTTAGGCTCTAAAATAATAACGCCACTTTCAGGGTGAATGGCCACTATTTTTTGCCATACCCAGCAAAGCGCAATTGCATTTACAGTTATACAAACAACAATGCTAAAAAAAGAGCTTAAATAAAGCCCCAATACCACACTTAATAAGCAGAAAAACAGCACCACAGGCCGCTGTTCTGCTTTATTATTTACTACTGTAAACCTATACACGAACTCGGTCTAAAATTAGCGATACCATGGTATTAAGCTCAGCATCTTTACACTCTTCATGGCCCATAAACCATGCAAATAAATCAGGGTCTTCTTGGGTTAGCAAACGCTGAAATACAGCCTGTTGCTGTGCATTTAACGAATCATACGCCTGCTCTACAAATGGCATAAACAAAACATCTAACTCTAACATGCCGCGGCGACAAGCCCAGCGTATACGTGCTTTACTATGAATTTCAGTCATTTTAAACCTCATACTTAATTGTCCCGAGTTTAACAAATACCCGTCTAATTAGCAGCTATTAATCTGTGTTCAAATAATAAAAAACTGCCCGCCTTCGTTGCTGTACCCTAGGTTATAACTGCGTTATTATGTCTACTCATTTGTATTGCACAGAAGGTTTTTATGTCGAGCGTTTATGCATGTCCGTTATCTCACCAACTTATTAGCCTAACCGGTGCGGATAAATTGTCTTATCTTCACGGACAAATCACTCAAGATCTCAATAAACTATCTAACAGCAATTATTTATGGGCTGGTCACTGCAGCGCCAAAGGCAAGTTGTGGGGTGTATTTAAATTATTTTCTCACCAAGATAGCTACTACTTAGCAGGTTCACAGCCTGAGGTAGAGAAGTCGCTCAGTGAGCTAAAAAAATACGCTGTGTTTGCCAAAGTAGATATTGATGTTTCTACGAACAGATTAATCGGGTTGATCAGTGACGATTTAACCCCAGTACTAGAAAAACTTGATATTCGTTTTTCTGATGACCAAACGGCCTGTGACTTCCCAAGTGGTAAAGCCCTTAAGTTAGCGCCAAATCGCGTTTTACTAATGGTTGATAGCCAATTTAGTATGCCAGATGATGTGTCTACATTAGATAACTGCGCACTATGGCAAGAAGCAGCTATAAAAGCGGGCGAGCCACAATTAAATAGTGACGCCATTGGCGAATACGTACCACAAATGGTAAACCTTCAAGCGATTAACGGCATTAGTTTTAAAAAAGGCTGTTACACCGGCCAAGAAACGGTTGCCCGTATGAAGTACCTAGGTAAAAACAAACGCGCTATGTATATTGTTACAGGTAAAAGCGATGGCCTACTTGAAGAGCCTGAGCTTGAAACCCAAGTGGGCGAAAACTGGCGCCGCGCTGGTAAACTAATTGCCCAAAGCTATAACGAAAATAGCCAAACCATATTTGGCCTTGTTGTGCTGCCAAACGATACACCAAGTACACACGTACTTCGTGCAAAGCACGCCCCTCAGGTAGAGCTAAGCATTCTGCCTCTACCTTACTCTCTTGAAGATGAATAAATAGGAATGACTATGATCGTTGCACCAAACACAGTAGTAAAAATGCATTATTCAGTACTGGATAACGATGGCAATACCATTGATAACTCTTTTGATGGCGAGCCACTGGTTTTTATTATTGGCACAGGCTACTTAATCCCAGGGCTTGAAAATGCACTCCAAGGCAAGCAAGCCGGTGATACATTAAATGTAAAAGTAGAACCTGAAGAAGGCTACGGCGAACGTCACGATAACCTAATGCAAGCGGTGCCTAAGTCGATGTTTGATGGCATGGAGATTGAAGTGGGTATGCAATTTAGAGCGTCAACTGATGATGGTGATCAATCTGTGATGATTATCGAGATTCAAGATGAAGACGTTATAGTTGATGGCAACCACCCGCTTTCGGGTATTACCCTTAATTTTGATGTAGAAATTTTAGAGGTGCGCGAAGCAACCGAAGAAGAGCTTGCGCACGGCCACGTGCACGGTGAAGGCGGTTGTGGTCACGATCACTAATCATACCGCCGTTTATAAAAAAAGCGCCTAAGGCGTAATGCC
>NZ_DJHW01000061.1:0-26754 GCF_002433295.1 Pseudoalteromonas sp. UBA6610
GGGTGGCAGCTGGTCAGCGGATGTGCCGAATGCACTGGTTGATGGTGAGCTGACCATTGAAGCCAGCGTGAGCGACAACGCCGGTAACACCACCACAGTTAGTGAAACAGCCACGCTGAACACCACCGCGCCAAGCATTAGCATTAATACCTTGGTTGATACCAACGACACCACGCCAACCATTAATGGGACAAGCGATGCAGCCGATGGCACCACCATTAGCTTAACGTTTGTAGACAGTGCAGGCGCTGAAACCACCACAACCACCACCGTAACCGGTGGCGTATGGAGCGTTGATGCACCGAGTGAATTAGCACAAGGTGAATACACGGTAACCGCCGAGGTAGACGATGGTCTGGGTAATATCGGCAGCGCGAGCGAAACCGGTGAGATTGATTTAACCCCACCGAGCCTTGTTATTACAGATAACGGCGTTAGCAACGACACAACACCGACGATCTCCGGCACAAGTGATGCGCCACAAGGCAGTGAAGTCACAATTATTGTGACAGACAACGCCGGTGCAGCGCAAACCATTACCGCTACAGTGGGCGCAAGTGGTACATGGTCAGTTCCGGTTACAACAGCCCTTGCTGAAGGCAGTTATACCGTAAGTGCAAGCGTAAGCGATGCAGCGGGTAACACAGCGACCGCCACAGGTGCAGGGGAGGTTGATACCATTGCGCCAACGCTTGATTTAACCAGCCCAGGTTCAAGTAACGATGTTACACCGACCCTAAGCGGCAGCAGTGATGCGGTTGAAGGCACCGTGATCACCTTTACGGTTATCGATGATTTAGGGGCAGAGCAAACCTTTACCACCACCGTGGATGCGAGCGGCAACTTCTCAGTGGAAGTACCGACGGCACTTGCAGAAGGGCCTTACAGCATTGAGGCCAGCATTAGCGATGATGCAGGTAACAGCACTGATATCACCGGCAGCGGTAACATCGATACGACCGCGCCAAGTGTGAGTGTGGATGCACCAGCGCTCACCAACGACAGCACGCCAACGGTTACGGGCACCAGTGATGCACCAAACAGCACCGTTACGATAACCTTTACCGATGCAGCCAATGCCGTACAAACTATTGATGTACAAACCGACGCCAATGGTAATTGGAGTGCCACCCCAGCGACGGATTTAGCCGAAGGTAACTACAGTGTCAGTGCCAGCATCACGGATGCAGCGGGTAACACGGGCACAGGGACAGACAGCGGTGAAGTGGATGTAACTCCACCGACTTTAGAGATCATTCCTTCGTTTGCCCTAGGCAATTTAGTCTCTCTTTCTGGGGATTCTGATTTACCAGAAGGGTCAGTGATCACAATTACCGAGTATTTAGTCGGTGGTTTAGTGGGCGCAACGTACACTGCTACCACGAATGCTGATGGCACATGGGGACTTGCCAACATAACAGTACCTTTGCTTAGTCTTGCGTATGTTACTGCAACTGCAAGTGATGCAGCCGGCAATGTTGCGAGCGTCAACTCACTTAATTTTGATAATGAAGCACCTGCGCTTACCGTTACTGTAGATGCATTATCGAATGATGCAACGCCTGTGATCTCTGGTGTTACTGATATGGTTCAAGGAACCGAGGTAGAACTAACCGTTGTAGATAGTGCAGGTCAAAGCCAGCAGTTTACGGCCATAGTTCAAGCTAATGGAAGTTGGTCTGTTGAAGTGCCAACCGAGTTAGCACAAGGGCAGTACACTGTTACCGCAGAGGTAAGAGACGATGTTGGTAATTTAACCACTGAGCAAGCACAAGGTGAAATAGACAGCATAGCACCTACTCTTAGCGTTAATCCTATCGACACTACAGCAGATACAACGCCAACTCTATCAGGCACCAGTGATGCCATAGGTGCTGATGTAATAATTAGCATTGATGGCCAAACCTTTTTTGCGGTAGTAGATGCTGATGGAAATTGGCAGGTAGAGGTACCAACTGCACTTACAGATGGTAACTATACAGCGCAAATTAATGTTGCTGACGACGCCAATAATATCACTAACACAACAATCGACTTAACAATTGATACTCAGATACCAATAGTCGCATTGGACGACATAACCGTATTTAACACAGATACGCCAGTTATTAGTGGTACATCTGGTGAACCTACTGGCACAAATGTAGATATTGTTATTACAGATAGTAATGGTGATACGCATACGTTAGCTGCTACGGTTGATGCAAATGGTAATTGGCAAACAACAGCGCCTAATTTACCTGAAGGAAATTACAGTGTTGTTGTTAGTATTACCGACGATGCTAATAATACAGGTTCAGCGACTGGAACAGGGCTTGTTGATACTCAAGCACCAACCATTACCATTGACGCATTAGGTACAATTAATAGCAGCACGCCTACTATTTCAGGTACATCTAATGAGGTTGAAGGTACTACAATTAATGTCACAATTACTGATGGTGATAGCACTGATACCTACACAACGACTGTGGGGGCAGGCGGGGCCTGGAGTGTTGATGTAACCACGCCATTAACTGATGGACAAGTGACAGTTTCAGCAAGCATTACTGATACTGCAGGTAACAGTAGTGAAGCAAATGCTACTGCCACGCTTAATACTAATGCACCTACCATTAATATAAACACCATTGTTGATACAAACGATCAAACACCTACGCTTTCTGGGTCAAGTAGTGCTGCAAATGGTACGTTAGTTACGGTTACTATTACCGATGTTAATAATGTCTCGCATACGGTTACAACAACTGTAACTGATAATACATGGAGTGTAGATGCAGCAAATATCCTTCCTGAGGGCACGTTTACTGTTTCAGCCAGTGTGACTGAAGGTGGCTTAACCAGCAGTGCAACAGATACAGGGCTGATAGATTTAACAGCCCCAGCATTGAATATTACACCGCTACTAACGAGTAATGATACAACGCCTACAATTTCAGGTACAAGTACAGCCCCACAGGGCGCCATAGTCGCTATTTTGATTACAGATAGCTTAGGCGCAGAGCAAACAGTTAATGCCACAGTAGGTGCAAATGGCACATGGTCAGTTGCAGCTCCTTTATCGCTTAGCGAAGGCACATATACTGTTACTGCATCAACAAGTGATACCGCGGGGAACCCTGTAAATACTAGCACTACCGGTGTGGTTGATATAACCGCACCAGTGGTTAGCATTAACGATATTGTAGGTAGTACAGATTTAACACCTAGCGTTTCTGGCAGTGTAACAGGTGCAGCCGTAGGAGATGTGGTTGCTGTGGTATTTACCGACTTCCAAGGTAATGCGCATACTGTCAATACAACGGTGCAAGCCGGTGGAACTTGGTCAGTAGAGGCAAGCAATAGTCTTTCGCAAGGGGCATATTCAGTAGAAGTATTTATTACTGATAATGCCGGAAATACAGGCAGCAATATCACTAACGCTAATATAGATACAATTGCGCCAGAAATTAGTATTGATCAAAGTTCATTAATACTTACCCAAGACAGCACGCCATTAATTAGTGGCACATCAAACGAGCCAAATACAAACGTTTTCGTTACGTTTACCGACTCAGCTGGCGCATCGCATCAAATTACCGTACAAACGGATGCTAATGGAGACTGGCAAGCCGCTGCAGACAACGTATTAGCGGAGGGGGTTTACAGTGTTTCGGCAACGATTACTGATAGCGCAGGAAATACCTCTGTTGATAGTAAAACAGGTGGCGAAGTAGATACAGTAGGGCCAGAGCTTACTATTGTGCCTTCGTTCGTATTAGGGCAGCTAGTATCTTTATCTGGTACTTCCGATTTAGGTGAAGGTAAAACAGTTACCGTTAATTTAGAATTAGCAGGTGATTTGGCTAACTTAACTTACGATGTAACCACTGATGCCAATGGTGACTGGGTGTTATTAGGCCTAGCGGTTAATATTATTGGCTTATCAGTTGTTGAAGCCTCTGCAACTGATGAAGCGGGTAACACCACCACTATTACGACGGCAGATGTAGATGCTTCAACGCCGTTACTTAATGCGGTAGTTGACTTTGTAGCTGGCGAGGGTGATTTACCAGTAATTAGTGGTACGACCGACCAAGCCCCAGGCACCGAAGTGCTAGTGAGAGTGGTAGATAGCGATAACATAGCACAAGATTTGGTTGCCATAGTGCAGGCAGATAATTCATGGCTTGTACAAGTTCCTCAATCACTTGCTGAGGGCGTGTTTACTGTAACTGTGAATGTATTAAGTGAAGTCGGGATCACAGCTACACAGCTGCTAAGCAGTGTAGTAGATACCATCTCGCCAACGCTTAATTTGCAAGTGATTGGTACAACGTCAGATTCTACTCCAATTATTCAAGGGACCAGTGATTTAATTAATGGAGTGGTAGAGATTCAGCTGGACGGAGGCTCAGTACTAACAACAACAGTGAATGCAGCAGGGCTATTTTCACTGGAGGTTGATGCGCTGACTGAAGGGCAGCATGTTGCCAACGTGAGTATCACTGATGATGCCGGCAATGTAGTAACACAAACGCTCGAGTTTGTTGTTGATACGTTAGTGCCTGTGGTAGATATTTTACCGTTGAGCATCAGCAATACTGACATTCTAACTATTTCTGGTACTTCAGAGGAGGCTCCGGGCACAGACATTGATGTAACTGTGATAGATAGTAACGGCAACGCAACAGTATTTGATGCCCTTGTTGGTAGCGATGGCACGTGGTCGTTATTAACCACGAGCCTACCTGATGGTATATATAGTGTATTTGCAAGTATTACTGATGCTGCGGGTAATCTAGGCCAGTCTGCTACTGAGCAAGTGACGATTGATACCATACCGCCATCGTTAGAAATAGACGCTTTTGGTGTACTTAATACATTAACGCCTACTATTACTGGCACCAGTGACGAAGAAACCGGTAGCTTAATCACTGTTAATATTACCGACTCTACAAACACACTTTATGAAGTTACTACAACAGTATTAGGAGATGGCACGTGGCTTGTTGTTACACCTTTACTTGCTGAGGGCGATTTAACCGTCGAGGCTATTAGTATTGATAACGCAGGCAATATAGCAACGGTGACGCAAACGGGCGTTGTGAGCACCACTTTACCGAGTCTATTAATTAACCCAATAATAGATACAAGCGATACAACCCCTACTATTAGTGGTACTACCGATGTAATAAACGGTAATGTAGAAGTTGTTATTACAGATAGCAGTGGTAATGCAACAACCTATAACACTCAAGCTATTGCTGGTGTATGGACATTAATACCGACCATTCCATTAGCTGAAGGTGCATTTACGGTTGATGCGACAGTCGAAAACTTAAACCTTACAAGCTCTACAAGTCTTAATGGCATAGTTGACTTAACTCCGCCTACAATTGAAATTAATGAACTTGCAGTTACGAATAACTCACTGCCAACCATCTCAGGTACAAGTGATGCTCCGGCAGGTACAACCATAAGCGTAGTACTTACTGATGCTAATAGTGATTCGCAAACATTAACTGCGCAAGTGGCAGGTAACGGAACTTGGTCAGTCACAGCTGTTACGCCGCTTAGTGAAGGCGGTTTTAGTGCTACTGCAACAGTGAGTGATGCTGCAGGAAACTCATCAAGCGATACCATGGTTTCAAGTACTGATTACACAGCACCTATTGTATTTATAGACCCTATTGCAGTAGGCCAAGATACCACACCGACTATTACAGGCTCGGTAACCGGAAGTTTTGCGGGAGCTGCAGTTATGGTGATGTTTACTGACGCACTAGGTGAAACACACAATGTTTCAACAACAGTAAACACAGACGGGTCGTGGAGTGTTACAGCTTCGCAGCCTCTTAGCGAAGGGAATTACAGTGTTGATGTAAGCGTACTTGATAATGCAGGTAATATTGGCGAGCAATCTATAAGCAGCATAGTTGATTCAGGCATAGTAATTAACTCTGGTTTAGAATTAACAGCCGATAGCACACCTAAGATCTCCGGTACCGCAGGAGCAAATGAAGATATTACCGTAAGCTTTATAGATGAAAGCGGTACTGTTGTAACCAAGGATACAACAGCGGGTGAGACAGGTGTATGGAGCGTATCACCAGACAACGCTTTACTCGATGGGGCATACACTGTAACGGCTACCGCTACTGATGAATCTGGAAATGTTACTTCAAGTGGAAGCTTATCTGGGTTAGTGATTGACTCAACGCCTGTAGACTTCGAAGTGTCTAACTATTACTGGGGCTTACTAGGAATAGGTTTAACTGCAGAAGGCACAGTAGAAGAAGGAAATAGTGTATATGTTGTAGGAGCAAACTTACTTGGCCTTGAGGTGTTAAACCTAAACTTAAATGTGCTAGAAAGCGCTATGGAAATTCAACCTGATGAGAATGGAAATTGGAGTTCATTATTATCAGTTCTTGATTTAGGTTCTTGGTCTGATTATCGCTTTATCACAGTTGATGAAGCCGGTAATTATTTAATTAAGGATATTAATGACAATATTATTGACCAAGGAAACGACCCACAACTTGCTAGCGCAGGAAGCAGTGCAAGTGCCACCGATACAACATTTGGCTTAGAAGGGGCCGCTGAGCCGTTTAGCGAAGAAGCAGCATTAGGCGCTACTATGCCAAATGAAGCAGTAACCAGCGATGCTTTAGGAGAAACGGTTAATTTAAGTAATGTAAGTGCTTTATCGAGTACAGAGCAAACGGTGTCAATGAGCTCTACAGAGCCCCTTAATATCAATGATGTAATTATTGACGAAGACAGCGAGCAACTCGTTGCTTTTAATACTGTGATTGACGATGAAGGCTCTGCAATTGCTTATAGCCCTGCACAAAGTGGAGGAAGTGTTGATGAGGCAGCGCCAGCAGTTGATGTTCAAAATCAATCAGAGGAAATGATTAAACACTTAATTGAAAATGGTAATAACCAAACAGATATTTAAATCAGTAACCCACTCCAGTTAAATAACTGAAGTGGGTTTCTAAAACTCACTTAATCAAAAGTGTGGTTATTATTTTGTGTTAAGTAGTAAACCTAAAAAAGCCCATATTGAGACTTCAATAAGGGCTTTTTTAATAAATTAGGATAGATAAAAGCAGTTAAGCTTTTAGGTTACGAACCAGCTTGCTGTCGGTATTAACTACACTACCGCCTTGGTCGTAAGTCATACTGGTTGGGGCGCCAATTAAAATATCTTTTAATTGTTTTACACTTAAGTGTGCTTGGCGGGCAGCATGTGAGTTTACTTTATTTTGTTTTTGGCACTGCGCTAACTGCGCTTTAACTTGCGCTACTCGTTCAGTCACTTCAGGGGCATTTTCATCATTTGCAGCAAAAAGTTTATTCAACTCTTTATCGAGCTGCGTAAGCTTAGTTAAAAAAGACATTTTTTGTTGGGCAAGTTCTTTTAAACCTTCACCTCTGCGAGAGGCAATAATACTAAGCTCTTCGTTTAATAACGCATATAATGAATCCAAGCATTTAACTTGTTCATTTAATTTAACGCTAATTAAACTATTGTGATCAGCCATATACGTTAAACTCAAAATCAGCTAAGTTTTTAGTCAGCTTTTCAGCATCAATTTGGTATTTACCTTCTGTAATCGCTTTTTTAAGCTCAGCGACCTTTTCACTATCAAAGCCAGATGATTGCTGTGCTTTATCTTGCAGTGTTTTTAACTGCTGTGCTTGTGGCGTCAGGCTCACTGAATCGCTCGCCGCTTTAGGCGAAGGAGTCTGTGTTGTTTGTGTACTTGCAGCGTTATCTTTTTTAATATCAACTTGTTGCTGTTTAGCGTTTGTAAGCGCGTTAGCTTGTTGATTACTGCCATTAACTTGATTAACCATAATAATAAACCTGTATATTACCCAACTTATGCCAAGTTATCGGCATATACATAGGATACTTTAGTATAAATCGAAATTAAATATTTACTTGCACAGACTCTACACCATCTACGCGTGCATTCAAAATTTTACCGGATTTTTTATTCTTGATCTGTACTTGCTCACCAAGGGTGCCATCTTCAAGTGCTATCCCCGTGGTTTTTATTCTAAGTCCTTTAATACTCGCATAAATATTAACAGCGTCGCCTTTGCAAACCATACAAATTTGGTTAAGCAAAACCGGCATACCGCTTCTTATATTTCGCTTACTGCGGCTGCCAATAAGCATTAAAGGGTCATCTAAATATTGTACCCTTACAAACTGCGAAGGCTTCATTTGTACGCTTAAATGAGACTTAGTAATAACTTCACCACGGGCTAGATTTGCCGTGGCAACCACAACGGGCGACATTTTAACTATTCTTACATGGACATATTGAGTCCAGCTTTGCGCATCGTTACATTTTATTTGAACAGTCACCTGGCGTGTAAATGGCGGCTCATTTGGCACGACTAATTCTGGCTCGTTTTCGCATACTCTATCAGGAATGCGACTATCGAGAGCAAGCGCGGTAATCTCCACATTTTTTTCAAGTGGCACGGTAACTTGCTCTGCAATATGAGAAATTGCTATTTCTTGTAATAAATCTTTACTAAACACTTTTGCATGCAAAGGTGTTGCTAAGCAGAGGCTAGCAAGAAAATAAAAAACACTGTATCTTCTGACTTTTTTTAACAAACTCATAATGTTTCGACTATGCTTATGGTTTCAAACAGGGTATAAATATTTTGCGTCAAAAAGTAGACGCTCCCGCGATGTTATGTAGCTTTATAAACAGAAAGCAATTATCGTTCCGCATTATTTGTTTTCTTTAGGAGATTTGAATGGCAGGCATTTTAGACTCAGTAAACCAACGCACCCAGTTGGTTGGGCAGAACCGCCTAGAATTACTATTATTTAAGCTCAGAGGGCGTCAGCGTTTTGGGATCAATGTATTTAAAGTAAGAGAAGTACTGCAATGTCCTCCTTTAACGAGTATGCCTAAATCAAATGCATACATTCGGGGTGTGGCTCATATTCGTGGTCAAACTATTTCAGTTATCGACTTATCAATGGCCGTAGGCGGCCGACCTATTGAAAATGTTAAAGACAGCTTCATAATAATTGCAGAATACAATCGTTCAGTGCAGGGCTTTTTAGTTGGGGGCGTTGAACGAATCGTTAATATGAACTGGGAAAAAATAATGCCACCTCCGTCAGGAGCAGGGCGTTACTCTTATTTAACTGCCGTTACCGAGATTGAAAACGAATTGGTCGAAATTCTCGATGTAGAAAAAATCTTAAACGAAATTTGTCCAGTAAATACCGAGGTTAGTGCCGACCTTGCCGCCGATAGTGCAATACAAAAAGACTTAGGCGAGCGCATTGTATTTATTGCCGACGATTCAGCTGTTGCACGTAACCAAGTAAAAAGAGCACTTGAGCCACTTGGCGTGCAAACTGAGCTTGCAAAAAATGGTAAAGAGGCTTTAGTTAGGCTTAAAGAAATAGCCGAGCTTGATTGTAAAAATGATATTACTGAGCGTGTAGGTTTACTTATCTCTGATGTTGAAATGCCTGAAATGGACGGCTATACATTAACAGCAGAAATTAAAGCAGATCCAAAATTAGCGCCTCTACATGTTATTTTACACACTTCTTTGAGTGGGGTGTTTAATCAGGCGATGATCGAAAAAGTAGGCGCGGATGACTTTATAGCAAAATTTAACCCTGATGAATTGGCAACAGCAGTTAAAAAATGGGTTCATTGCGACTAAACAACAATAGGTGTTATTAATTTGAATAATAAAGATTTGCAGCAAAGTGACTACGATCAGTTTCGCTCATTTTTAGAGCAGCAATGTGGTATTGTGCTTGGCGAAAACAAGCAGTATTTAGTAAAAAGTAGGCTTGCGCCACTTATGGCTCGTTTTAATGTTGAATCTTTATCACAATTAGTGAGTAAAACGCTTGGCCCTCATGAGCGGCAACTTAGAGCCGCTGTAGTTGATGCCATGACCACTAACGAAACCTTGTGGTTTAGGGATCAATACCCATTTGAGCTTTTAAAAAATAAATTGTTTCCAGAGTTTAAAGACGCCCGCCGACCATTAAAAATTTGGTCAGCGGCCAGCTCTTCAGGCCAAGAACCATACTCTATTGCCATGTCTGTTGCTGAGTTTCAGGCCAAGCAACCGGGCGTGTTGCGTATGGGGGCACAAATTATTGGTACTGATATTTCTAACACAATGCTCGATATGTGTAAAAACGCCGAATATGACGCGCTGGCATTAGCGCGAGGCCTATCTGCAGAGCGCCGTAAAAAGTACTTTATGGATAGCGGCAACGGCATGGCAAAAGTTGTCGACTCAGTTAGAAAACAGGTGAGCTTTAGACATTTAAACTTGCTTGATTCTTACGCCTTAATGGGGAAGTTTGATATTATTTTTTGCCGCAATGTCCTTATATATTTTTCACCAGAGGTTAAAGCAAAAATAATTGGTCAGTTTGCCCAAGCACTAAACCCAAAAGGGTATTTATTTTTAGGTGCGTCGGAGTCGATGACGGGCTTAAGTAATGAGTTTGATATGGTTCGTTGTAACCCAGGAATTATCTACCAAAAAAAATAATCCTATCACTTTGTTATTAGAAAACGACGTACTTAGCGTCGTTTTTTATTTAATAACAACCCTCTATAAAAAAATAACGTAACTAAAAACTACTGGCTTATAAATTGCTTTAACTTAAGCAAGTCAATTTTTTGGAGAACGTTATGGCTATCAGTTTTGATAAAGCATTAGGTGTGCACCCGCATGCAATGTTGATCCGCTCACAGCGGGCAGAAGTACTTGCCACAAATATAGCGAATGCTGATACGCCTGGCTATAAAGCAAAAGATATCGACTTTGCCTCAGCATTAAAAGCGGCAAGGTCAACTCAGCAAAGCGGCAATAGCATGGTTACTACCAATGAAAAACACATTGCTGGCGGTACTCGAAGTGTAGGTGGTTCTGAATTATTTCGTACTCCAAATCAAGGAGATACAGGCGATGGTAACTCAGTTGATATACAGGTGGAACGAAACTTGTATACACAGAATGCGATGGAGTATCAGGCAAGCCTGCAATTTTTAAGTAGTAAATTTAAGGGCCTGAATAAAGCGCTCGGAAGTCAAGGATAATAATTATGAGTTTATATAACGTTTTTGATATTTCAGGCAGTGGTATGAGTGCGCAAAATGTTCGCTTAAATACCACCGCGAGTAATATTTCGAATGCTAATACTATTAGTTCATCCCAAGACAAAACTTACCGAGCACGCCAACCTGTATTTGCTGCCGAGTTGACGAAAGCGTCTGCTTCAGACAGCAACCCTCAGGGCTCCGCTGTTGGTGTTAAAGTGCTGGGAATTGTTGAGAGTAACAAACCACTACAAATTGAATATAACCCTAATCACCCAAGTGCGGATGAAAATGGCTATATCTATAAACCCAACGTTAATGTTGTTGAGGAGATGGCAAATATGATCTCTGCTTCTCGCTCTTATCAAACAAACGTGCAAGTTGCCGATGCAGCTAAGCAAATGTTAAGCAAAACGCTGTTACTTGGGCAGCGATAACCGAGGGTAGGTTATGAGTAACGATATTAGTACTAGTTCATCTTTTTTGGACTCTATAACTTGGCAAGAGACCCAAGTAGCGACAACCACTGAAGAGAGCGATGCATTAACGCAGGAAGATTTTTTCTCGTTGCTAACTCAGCAGCTATCGTATCAAGATCCGAGTAATCCGGCTGATAACGATCAGATGATTGCGCAAATGACTAATTTTACCATGGCGCAAGGCATCACAGATTTAAACACAAATTTTGAGTCACTTGCCTCGTCAATGACCTCAAACTCTGCCTTACAAGCATCAACGCTGGTTGGTAAGCAAGCGCTTTTAGAATCTAATACGCTTGAGCTTGGCGAAAGCGGAGAGGCAAAAGGGTCTGCGGTTGCTGAAGAAGCCGTTGATAATTTAACAATTAAAGTCACAGATGCTTCTGGGCAACTGGTTAGAACTATCGATATGGGTTCGCAAGCAGCGGGTGCAGTGCGCTTTAGCTGGGATGGTAATAATGAATCCGGTGAGCGCCTACCAGAGGGTGAATACACCATTACTGCAGAGGGCAGTACCAACGGCGAGTTTTCAAGCTTACCGGTGGCAACATTCAAAAACATTGAAAGCGTTAATATCAATGGCTCTAGTGGCATTATTATTAACACTAAAGAGGGTGCGGTTAGATTGACTGATGTCGCAG
The DNA here is from genome assembly GCF_002433295.1 of Pseudoalteromonas sp. UBA6610. Lineage (NCBI taxonomy): Bacteria > Pseudomonadati > Pseudomonadota > Gammaproteobacteria > Alteromonadales > Pseudoalteromonadaceae > Pseudoalteromonas > Pseudoalteromonas sp. UBA6610. The sequence continues at coordinate 12,232 of NZ_DJHW01000061.1, forward strand.
AGATCGCATAACCAATTAAAAAGTATTTCGCCTGCTAGCAGGCTATTAGATTCAAAGTTAGAGGTGAATTATGAGCTTTAATATCGCACTTACAGGCCTAGCTGCCGCTCAAAAAGACTTAGACGTAACAGCAAACAATATTGCTAATGTAAACACCACCGGTTTTAAAGAATCGCGTGCTGAATTTGCCGATGTATACGCTGCATCTGTTTTTAGTGCAGGTAAAACTAAAAACGGTGATGGTGTGCAAACAACCATGGTTGCACAGCAATTCCACCAAGGGTCACTGCAATTTACTAACAACTCGTTAGACTTAGCGATTACCGGCGAAGGGTATTTTGCAATGACCGACGATATTTCGTCGCAAGATTTAACCTACACTCGTGCAGGTGCATTTAAGCTTAACCAAGATAACTTTATGGTTGATGCCAAAGGTAATTATTTACAAGCTTTTCCAGTAGACGAGTCATCAGGTGATACCACATCGGTTAGTTTAAGTACTACAAACCCGATTCAAATTCCTGACTCATCAGGTTCGCCTCGCGCAACCGAAAACGTATTTTTATCGTTCAACTTAGATGCAACAGCTGATGCAACAGGCCTCGATTTTGATCCGACATCGAACGGTACCTATAATTCGTCGACGTCTACTACTGTTTACGACTCATTAGGTGAACCACATATTCTGCAATACTTTTTTGTAAAAGAAGAAGATGCAGCTGCAGGTGGTACAGACAATAGCTGGGAAGTATACGCTACGCTTGATGGTAAAGTGGTAGACGGTACATCTGGTGCAGAGCAAACAACTACACCATATACACCTATTACCACACTTGGTTTTGATTCTAGCGGTTTACCCGCCACAACAGATGGTGTAGCAAATACTAACGCCACCACGTTTGATGAAATTAATTTACCGGCAGGTGCAGGTACTGGTTTATCGTCAATGCTTGATAACGGCGCAACATTCCCAAGTACAGGTATTGAGCTAAACTGGCGTGATGAAAACAATACCGCAGGGCGTATTCCAACTCAGTATTCAAGTGGTTTTGAAGTAAAAGCACTTGACCAAGATGGCTCTACAGTGGGTCGTTTAGCGGGTATTGATATTGGCACAGATGGTAAAATTGTTGCCTCATACAGTAATGGTGATTCAACCTACTTAGGCCAAGTTGCTATGGTACGCTTTCCAAACTCTCAAGGCTTATCACAAGTAGGTGATACCAGTTGGAAGCAAAGTATTGACTCTGGTGAGCCAGTAGCCGGTGAAGCAGGCTCGGGTACTTTTGGTAGTATTAACTCATCTGCGCTTGAGCAATCAAATACCAACTTAACAAACGAATTAGTTGATTTGATTACCGCTCAACGCAACTACCAAGCAAACTCACGAGCGCTTGAAGTTAACTCAACGATTCAGCAAAGTATTTTGCAGATTCGATAAGTTAATCTTATTTTTGGTTAAAATTCTAAGGCTGCATTTTTGCAGCCTTTTTTGTAGCTGTGTGGCTAAAATTAGCGGAGCTGAACCGCTCACCACCTTCCTAATATTGCGTCAAATTTAATCTGGCATCTATTTTGCATTTATCAACTCAGAGATTTTTTATGTGAGTCGATGTTATGGACAAAATGGTCTACATTGCAGCCTCTGGCGCTAAGCAAAGCCTACAAGGGCTTGCACTTAAAGCCAATAATTTGGCAAACGCAAACACCACAGGCTTTAAAGCTGACTTTGCGCAAGCGCGCTCTATGCAAGCATTTGGCGAGGGCTTGCCTACCCGAGTGTTTTCAATGCAAGAGCGACCAGGTTCTAACATGACCTCTGGCGGCATAATCGAAACAGGGCGAGATTTAGATATTGCCATGAGCGATAACGCCTGGCTTGCGGTTCAAGATGACTCAGGAAACGAAGCATATACAAAAGTAGGCACGCTAAACATTACTGCGCAAGGTATGTTGGTAACAAGTCATGGTCGTCAAGTTATTGGCGAAGGTGGCCCCGTAATTTTACCGGTTCCTATTGAAAAAATAAGTTTTAGTGAAGATGGTGCCATACAGGTTCGCCCCCAAGGCGCGCCTGCAAATTTTTTAGAAGAAGTAGACACGCTGCGCGTTGTTGAAGGAAACAGCAGAGAGCTTGAAAAAGGCAACGATGGTTTATTTAGACCTGTACCAGGGCAAACCGTCGATACCTCTGCAAATGTAAAAGTGTTAAGTGGTGCACTGGAAATGTCTAACGTTAATCCAGTTCACGAAATGGTCGATATGATCAACCACCAACGTCAATTTGAGTTACAAGTAAAACTAATGAAAACAGCTGAAGAGATTGACGAACGTCAAGATCAGTTGATGCGCATAGTTTAACTTTAAAATGAGGGCATACTTATGAATCCTGCATTGTGGATAAGTAAAACAGGGCTAGACGCTCAACAAACTGATATTTCAGTTATTTCAAATAACTTGGCGAATGCCAGTACCGTAGGTTACAAAAAAAGCCGCGCTATTTTTGAAGATTTATTGTATCAAAACATCAACCAACCTGGCGGGCGCTCATCACAAGATACCGAGCTGCCATCTGGCCTAATGCTAGGTGCGGGTGCAAAAGTGGTTGCTAACCAAAAAGAGTTTACGCAAGGTAATATGCTCACCACCGAAAACTCACTCGATTGGATGATTTCAGGCGAAGGTTTTTTTGAAGTGCTGCAACCCGATGGCAATATTGCGTATTCGCGTAATGGGCAATTTACTACCGATGAAGACGGCCGCATTGTTACCTCAGGTGCAGGTTTTGTTGTTCAGCCCGAAATGAATGTTCCCGATGATGCGCAATCAATTACAGTTTCTCAAGATGGTGAAGTATCTGTACGCGTTGCAGGGCAAGCCGATAACGTGGTGATTGGCCAGCTAACAATAAGTGACTTTATTAATCCATCGGGTCTTGAGCCAATTGGTCAAAACCTTTACACCGAAACCGCAGTTAGTGGGGCGCCTGTTCAAGGTAATCCAGGCGTAGAAGGCTTAGGAACTATTATTCAAGGCTCGCTTGAAACATCAAACGTTAATGTAACGGAAGAATTGGTTAACCTTATCGAAACTCAACGTGTTTACGAAATGAACTCAAAAGTAATCTCGGCCGTTGACGAAATGATGAGCTACATCAATCAACAGTTATAACCGTGCACAAGGGGATAGTTATGCGTAATGTTATTTTATTTGCAGCAGGCACCTTATTTTTAAGTGGCTGTGTTTCTACGCAAAATAGTGAAGTGGTTCAAGATGACCCCTACTACGCACCCATGTACCCAGAGCCTGTAGCAGAGCCTGTTGTTGCAACGGGTTCGTTGTTTAACACCAATACATTTAATGATTTGTATTCAGACAAAAAAGCACTTAGAACCGGCGATATAATTACCGTTAAGCTTGAAGAGTCAACACAAGCTACAAAAGCCGCTAAAACCGAAACCGATAAAGAAACCGAAGCCAGCCTAGACCCCGTTATTGGGTTAGGTGGTTTACCAGTCAATATAGGTGGCGACAGTATTCAGTTTGGCATTGGTAGTGATTCATCATTTACCGGTGACTCTAAATCAAATCAGTCAAACAGCTTAGTGGGCGACATCTCGGTGAATGTTATGCGTGTTTTACCCAATGGTAACTTAGTTATTCGTGGTGAAAAATGGCTAACACTTAACACCGGCGAAGAGTTTATTAGGCTCGAAGGCCTTGTACGTCCGCAAGATGTAAGCGCCGATAACACGGTTGAGTCGAATAGAATTGCCAATGCCCGAATTCAATATTCAGGTAAAGGACAAACACAAGAAGCGCAAAGCCCAGGGTGGTTAACACGTTTCTTTAGTAGCTCGTTATTTCCGTTTTAGAGGATAGTAGTATGAATAGCATTAAAGCGTTTATTTTGATCATACTGCTAGGCTGGCAATTTTCTGCCAGCGCCGAGCGTATAAAAGATGTCTCTATGGTTGAAGGTGTACGTGCCAACCAATTGGTAGGCTATGGTTTAGTGGTGGGGCTACCTGGTACAGGGGAGCAAAACTCTTACACACAACAAAGTTTTAGAGGCATGCTAAACAGTTTTGGTATTACGCTGCCTTCAACACAAAGCCCTAAAATTAAAAACGTAGCAGCAGTGGCAGTCCACGCTGAGCTTCCGCCGTTTAGAAAGCCGGGTCAAACAATTGATATTACGGTATCTTCTATTGGCAGTGCAGGCAGTTTACGTGGCGGCACCTTGTTACAAACTTTCTTAAAAGGGGTGGATGGAAACGTATACGCCATAGCACAAGGTAGCCTAATTGTGGGTGGTTTAGGAGCACAAGGGCTAGATGGCAGTAAAGTGGTCATTAACACCCCGACAGTTGGCCGCGTACCTAATGGAGCCACTGTTGAGCGCGAAGTTAAAAGCCCTTTTATGCAAGGCGACTACATTACTTTTAACTTAAACCGCCCTGACTTTACAACGGCAAAACGTTTAGAAGCAACAATTAACAATTTGGTAGGCCCTAATAGTGCACAAGCTATTGACGCTGCCTCAGTACGCGTTATTGCGCCACGTGATGCATCGCAACGAGTGTCTTATTTATCAACGCTTGAAAACCTAGAGTTTAAGCCTGCTGATACCTCAGCCAAGATTATTGTTAATTCACGTACGGGAACGATTGTCATTGGCAAAAATGTGAAGCTCCAGCCTGCGGCAATAACCCATGGCGGCCTAACAGTCACAATTGCTGAACAGCAAAATGTAACGCAGCCTAATCCGTTAGCAGAAGGCGAAACCGTTGTTACACAGCAAAGTATTATTGACGTTAATCAAGATGATTCTCGTGCGTTTGTATTTAACCCCGGCGTTAGCTTAGATGACTTAGTGCGTGCTATAAATGAAGTAGGCGCAGCACCTGGAGACCTAATGGCTATTTTAGAAGCGCTTAAAGAAGCGGGTGCAATTAACGGACAGCTTGTTGTTATTTAATTGTTTTTAAGAATGTTTACCCTTCCAAATAAATCTTAAGTACTCAAAAGGTACTTAAGCTTTTTACTGTTTACCTTTCTTTGGCTCAATTTTTGCATTTCTTAAAGCATTATTCATTTTTGTGTCAAAAAGCTGATGGAAACAAATCACCTCGATAAGCAAAACTTTTTTGATTTAAGTAATCTTAATACTTTACGTCAAGACGCTTTAAACAGCGGTGATGCATCTACTGATGCCTCTAAAGCGGCGCTAAAAAAAGCAGCGGCACAATTTGAAGCTATTTTTACCCAAATGCTTCTAAAAGGGATGCGTAAAGCCAACGAAGCATTTGAAGATGAAGACAGTCCGTTTAACTCTAGCAGCGTAAAGTTTTTTGAAGAAATGCACGATCAGCAGCTCTCTTCTGAGCTTTCATCAAATGGGTCTTTAGGTTTGGCTGATTTAATTGTTCAGCAGCTCTCACCAGAGGCTGAGAACTTTATGCCTGGCTCCGTATTAAGAACTACTAACGACTTTATGAGTGATAAACGCGCAGGCTCTGAACTGCCGCACGAAAAGGTGCACAGTGAAAAGCAAGCAAATAAAGATGACTTAGTAGTCAGCAGTGCGGCAACACAAACTAAAACCACAACACAGCCTACACAGCAGTCGTCATTTGATAATGCTGAAGAGTTTGTTAGTGCAGTGTGGGAGCATGCTAAAACAGCGGCCGAAAAAATTGGTTTAAACCCTGCAGTAATGGTGGCCCAAGCGGCACTTGAGACGGGTTGGGGTAAGCATATTATTAATAAAAGCGACGGGAATAGCTCAAATAACCTGTTCAATATTAAATCAGATAAAAGCTGGGAAGGCGATAAAGCAAGTAAAGTAACGCTTGAATTTGAGCAAGGTACCCCTGTTAAAAAGCAAGCAAGTTTTAGAGCTTACGATTCTATAAAAGAAAGCGTGAACGACTTTGTCGATTTTTTAACGCAAAACCCACGCTACGAAGAAGCATTACAAAAAACAGCACAGCCAAACGAATTTTTAGATTCGCTACAAAAAGCAGGCTATGCAACCGATCCTAATTACGCGAGTAAAATAAAAAAAGTGCTAAATAGCAGTGAGCTTAAAAATATTGCAACAAGCGCGTTTACCCAAGGAGTGAAGTAATATGTCGTTTAGTTTATTAAATATTGCCAGTGCTGGGGTGCGTTCAAGCTCTGAGCTGTTGCAAACGACCAGTAAAAACATCACCAATGTAAATACAGAAGGCTACGTACGTGAGCGCACTGAATTTACCACGATGGTTGATAACCAAGTAGGTCGCGGCGAAACATACAGGTTATTGAACGAGTTTGCCCAGTCGCAGTTAAACCGCGACACGTCAAATAAATCGTTTTTTGATCAATTTGTAACAGAAGCCAACCGTGTTGATACTATTTTTTCAGAAGAGTCTAATAACTTATCAACGGGTATAAATTCATTATTTAATAACGTGCAAGAGGCGCTAAACCAGCCGTCTTCAACAGTTGCTCGCTCATTAGTAATGACCGATGCGCAAAGTTTAGTTGATCAAATGGATAGGCTTTCGGGTATCGTGCTTGAGCAACAAGGTATAGTAAATGAGCAGCTTGAGATTTTTTCTGAAGAAGCCAACTCACTTATCCAAAATATAAATACGTTAAACCAAGAAATTGCAGTCGTAAATGGCACAAATAACGCCTCTGACGCAAGCTCTATTTATAACCAGCGCGACTTAGCGATTCGTGAATTATCAGAGCTTGTTGATATAGAAACACTTGATGGCCCTAATGGCGAAAAACTCGTCTTTATGGGCAGCGGTGAATCTTTAGTTATGGAAAACGGTACATTTAACTTGTTTTCACTGTCGGGCGACCCCGATCCTAATTTTAAAGAATTGACGCTTGACGTTAACGGCGGCAAAGCTGTGCCGCTAGAAATAGATGCAACTAAATTAAAAGGCAAAATTGGCGGCTTGTTGGCTTTTAGAGACGACATACTCGTGCCTGCACAAAACCAAATTGGCCAAATGGGATTGGCCATTGCAGATGCGTTCAACGAGCAAAATAAATTGGGTATGGATGCTAACGGCGAGCTAGGCGGTGATATATTTAATATACCTACCGTGGGTGCTTATGCATACCAAGCTAATACCGGCGGCGCCAGTTTAACTGCCACGCTTGAGGCTGGTAAAGGCAGTGAACTGCCTGCCAGCGACTTTATTGTTACTTATACCGCTAATGCAAATGAAGTGAGCATTCAGCCTATAGATAATAAAGGGGAGCCGATAGGCAGCGCCTCTTTAGCGGCGATACCGCCATCAGGTGTTATCGACTCAGATGATATTACGAGTGGGGAGTCGTTTGGTTTACAAATTGATGTAGCAGGTACAGGTAATATCGGGGATAAATTTCAAATTAAACTTAACTCAGAGGCGGCAACCAGTATTTCCCTTGCGACAAGCCGCGGTGAAGACTTAGCACTGGCATCGCCTATTCGTACAGCTAACAGCATAGATAATGTAGGTACAGCGACTATTTCAGCCGGAGAAGTAACAAGTGTTACCTCGGGTGGCTTTAACACTACCCCTGGTTTAGCCAATGGCGATATCACGTTAGTTAAAACAGGCACTGCAAACGAATATCAAATTACAGATGCAAATGGCACCTCTACGTTTACAGTAACGCCTCCAGCAGAGGGCGTACTGGCTCAGGCTGGCGTACCTTATAGCAACTATGGCTTTGATTTTGATATTGAAGGCACGCCAGCTACTGGAGACACTTTTACCCTTGAATTTAACGAAGGCGGCTTTGATGATAACCGTAATGGTTTAAAACTCGCTGATTTACAAAATGGCGAATTAGTGCGTAAAAATGTAGTGACAACAGCCGCTGCCGACAATCATGACACGTTTAACCAAGCCTATTCAGGGTTAGTGAGTGATATTGGCGTAGTCACTGGCCAAGCCATTACCAGTGCCAGCGCATTTGATGCGTTAGCCCAGCAATCAGAAGCGTGGTATGAGTCGCTCTCAGGTGTAAACCTAGATGAAGAGGCTGCCAATTTACTGCGTTTTCAGCAATCATATTCAGCATCAGCTCAAGTGTTGGCTGCAGCTCAAGAAATTTTTGACACCTTATTAAGTGCAGCGAGGTAATTATGCGTTTATCAAATAACTTAATGTACCAAAACAACATTAATAAAATACTCGATAGCCAACAAAGTGTTGCTAATGCACAAGAGCAAGTAACAACAGGGCAGAAGTATTTAACTACCTCAGAAGCACCTGCTGCTATTTCGCAAGGGATGCTTTACTCAAATAAAATACAAACAAATGAGCAGCACGCTAAAAATATTGACCAGTTAAATGGCCGCCTAGAAACTGAAGAAACCATTTTACAAAGTATAAATACTAATATTCAGCAAGCCCAAGAGCTGGCTATTCAAGCGGGCAATGGTGCTTATACTCAAGATGATTTAGAGTCTATCGCGGCTGAGCTGAGTGAAATACAAAAAACACTCGTCAATTTAATGAATACCCGCTCAGAAGACGGTAAGTTTATTTTTTCAGGCTACCAAGACAGCACTCAACCATACCAGTTTGACTCTACAACAGGTGAGTACACCTATAACGGGGATCAAGGCCAGCATGTTATAACCATTGCTGAAGGGGTAAGTATTAAATCAAGCGATAACGGTTTTGATACGTTTGAGAAAAGCGACGCACGACTTGATGTTACTGATAATCAAGCTGCGATCCCGGTAACTACACCTGCAAATAATATTGCAGCAGGCACGGTTTATGTAGATGGCCAAACAGAGTTCGACCGTTTCCATCAAGATAACTACAATGCTGATCCAACCGCAGCGGCAACAGCGAACACGTATAATGTGGTAATAACACCAGGCGCTACCGCCAACGACCCTGATACTTATGAAATTTTGCGCGACGGTGTGTCGCTGAGCCCCGCACAAGTAGGTGAGGTAACGGATGAGCCAATCGATTTTGCAGGCATGAAAATCGAATTTGAAGGCGCAGCACCAGGCCAGCTTGATTTTACCCTCGAAAAGCCGCACAAAGAAAACGTGCTTAATACATTACAATCGCTCATTACGGGGTTAAATGATGGCACACTTGAAAACGATGATTTTCAGCAAGTATTAGCCGATGGTGTAGTACAGCTTCAAAATGCAAGTGAGCAAGTTGTGTATACGCAAGCTAGCTTAGGCGGGCGGATGAATGCGGTTGATAGCGTGAGTGACTCAAATCTTGCGCAAGACATTCAAAACAAAAGCAACCTTTCTGATTTAGTAGAAGTAGATATGGCAGAAGCCATTAGTGAACTCACTAAACAAGAAACCGCACTGCAAGCGTCACAAGCTACGTTTGGCCGTTTAACAAACCTTTCTTTATTTGATTACTTATAAACAGATTATAAGCAGAAATACCTTGCCGCTTTAGTGAATACAAAGCGGCAAAAACCTCCCTCAAAAAAGCGGCAATAATTTGTCATCCCTCCAGCTAAACAGATAACTTAATTATTAATGTATAACATTTTATAAAAAAGCATTTAAAAACATTGGTTTATATTGATTTAAAAGTTGGCACAGTAAATGCTTTTCTAATAATTAGAAATTATCTAATAGTGGTTCCTGTTAAAACGTGTTGAACCACACTCTGTTTAAACCTAGGAGATGGTAAAATGGCATTAACAGTAAATACTAATGTGTCGTCACTGAACGCACAACGTAACTTAACAAAATCTGGCGAAGGCCTAGCAACGTCAATGGAGCGTTTGTCATCAGGTATGCGTATTAATAGCGCAAAAGATGATGCCGCCGGCCTACAAATTTCAAATCGCTTAACCTCACAAATAAATGGTTTAGCTGTCGCCCAGCGTAACGCCAATGACGGTATCTCAATGGCGCAAACTGCAGAAGGTGCGATGCAAGAGTCGACTAATATTTTGCAGCGTATGCGTGAGCTTGCTCTGCAATCGGCAAATGGTTCAAACTCTGCTGATGATAGAGAAGCGCTTCAAAAAGAAGTATCAGCATTACAAACAGAGTTGACACGAATTGCGGAAACTACTTCGTTTGGTGGGCAGCAGCTATTAGATGGGTCTTATGGTACAAAGGCTTTTCAAGTGGGTGCAAATGCAAATGAAACAATTAATTTATCACTTTCAAGCGTTGCTGCAGATGAAATAGGCACAAACCAAACAACATTACAATCAGCAGCGGCTAACGGTTTTGGTCAAGCTGAAGCGGGAGCTACACTCCCCACAAATGCTATTACTGCAACTGATAAGTACACTATAACAGGGCGCGATGGTAAAGATGTTGAAGTTACCCTTGATGCTAATTCAAGTGCTCGCTCTGCAGCAGAGAAGATTAATGGTTTAACAGACAGCACTGGGGTGGATGCATTGGCTAAAACACAGGCTAAAGTTGCATTTGCTGGTAGCTTATCAACAGATGATACTATGAGTTTTGACTTGAATGCTGGTGGAACATCTACAGCTGTTTCGTTTACTGCAAGCGGTACTGTCTCTGATGATTTAAGTGCTCTATCTCAAGCAATAAATAAAGATTCAGCTAAACATGGTGTTTCCGCTTCTATAGAAAATAATGAACTTATCTTATCAAACGATAAAGGTGAAGACATAACGATAGAGAATTTAGACGTTGTCGATAATGCTTCGGCGCAAGTTGCCGGCGCAGGTTTAACTTTAAATGGTTTGGATTACAAGGGGAATGCATCAAATCCAGCAGTAACGGCATCGGTGACATCGGATGGCGATAACGCAGCGCGTGTAATGGGTTCTTTACAGTTTAACTCATCAGAGTCGTTCAAAATTGAAGCAAGTGCAGCTACAATGGCCACAGCTGCTAACACTGCTTATACAAGCGAAGTTGTTAGCATCGATGAGGTAGATATTGGAACGCAATCTGGTTCTCAGGATGCTTTGGCTATAATCGATAACGCAATAGCTAATATTGACGCTCAACGCGCTGACTTAGGTGCGATTCAAAACCGTTTTGACCATACTATTAGTAACCTTGCAAACATCTCTGAAAATGTATCTGCATCACGTAGCCGTATTCAAGATACAGATTTTGCAACTGAAACAGCAGAAATGACTAAAAACCAAATTTTGCAACAAGCTGGTACGTCAATTTTATCGCAAGCGAATCAGTTACCACAAACAGCACTTAGCTTATTAGGTTAATAAGTTAAACGTTATAGCTTAATGAATAGCTAGCTAGTACATAAAGTCAGTATTAGTTTTAAAACAAGGAGGTGGCTTTAGCTACCTCCTTTTGTGGTTTAAGGGTATAAATTAAGCTATTGTTAGTTTAATAACTATACAAGTTCGGCAAAGTTTAGGAGGCGTTATGAACACCATTACTTCAAACGCAGAAGTTACGATAGCATCAACATCTTTAACTGGTGAAGATAAACAAGTAGGGCAGTCTGGAGCGACATTGACTCAGCGCGCTGTTGATGACGTAAATAAAACGGATGAACAAGGCTCGCAAAACCAGTTAAACAATCACTATACGCAGCAAAGCTCTGAGGGCAATAGTTCACAAAACCAACAACTTGAGCGTGAACAGCTTGAAAAAGTGGCGCAACAATTGCAGGAGTTTATGGGAGAGATGAGTCGTAGTTTGCAATTTCAAGTTGATGAAGACTCAGGCCGTGACGTTATTAAAATTCTCGATAAAACCAGTGGCGATGTAATTAAGCAATACCCTTCGGAAGAAGTATTAAGCTTAGTGTCAAAGCTTTCTGAATCTGCGGGTATTTTAATTGATCAAACTGTTTAGCGGCTATTGTTACTCGTGTATTTAGAGTTAGCTTATTTTAAGGTGTTTAAAGAGGTGAAGTATGTCTATTTCGTTTAATGGTTTGGGCTCTGGCTTAGCTGTATCAGACATTGTTGATGCATTAGTGAATGCTGAGCAGGCCCCTGCTGAGGCTCGTTTAAATACTACTGAAAGTAAATTAACTACAGATATATCAGCTGCAGGCGCATTAAAATCTGCTTTAGAGCAGGTGCAAACGGCTATGGAAGCATTAGGCGATAGTGATAACTACCAAAAGCGTAGTACGTCTGGTAATGATGACTTTATATCAATTAGTGCAGATGAAGACGCCCAACCAGGAAGCTATAACGTAAAAGTTGATGCATTAGCGCAAGCTCATAAATTGTCATCTCCTGCATTTGCTGCCGATGAGGCAATTGGCGCCGGTGTAATTACAATTGGCTCTGGTGAAAACAGTTTTTCCACTGTTCTGTCTGCAACTAATACCTTAGAAGATTTACGCGACCAAATTAATAACGGCCCCTTTACGGGCAGCGATAGTAATGACTCGGTTGTGGCGACTATAGTAACCAGTGATGATGGCCAGCATTTAGTACTTACTAGTAAAGAAACTGGTGAAGACAATGCAATTACTATTACCGTACAAGATGACGATGGTAATAATACTGACACTGGTGGGCTCTCACGGTTAGCTTACGATGTATCTGACGCAGACCCGCTAAACCATACTACAAACCTAACAGAAGTAAACGCTGCACAAAATGCACAAATAACGATTGATGGCACATTAACGGTATCAAGCAATACTAATGAATTTAGCAATGTAATTGATGGCGTGGATATCACCGCAAAAAAATTGCATGATGCCGACGATGATATGAGCGATATATCAGTCACTGAAAATAATAATAATATACAAGCAGGTTTAAATAGCTTTATCACTAGTTACAACGAACTGTTAGAGCTTAGTAATAATTTAGGTGCATCAGGTGAAAGTGGCGCTGGTGTAATGGCGGGAGATTCACTACTTCGTGGTGTTATGTCAAAACTGCGTAGTGAAATAACTGAGTCGGTCGATTTAGGTGATGGTAATTCATTATCACTTTCACAATTAGGTGTTGAAACAGACCGCTATGGTGTTTTATCACTCAATACTGAAACACTAAACGAGCAAATAGACTCTAATGTAGATATAGTACAGCAGTTTTTTGTGGGTAGTGATGAAGATGAGGGCGGCTTTGCCCAGTCTTTTGATGACTTAATGAGCTTTTATACAGATTCCGATGGTATTATTCAAAACCGTATAGACAGTAAAACAAATCAACTAGAAGATATCGATGACCAACGACTTAGCCTTGCCAGCAAGATGGAGTCGTTATCAGACAGGTTATATGCTCAATATAATGCCATGGATTTACTGGTAGCGAGCCTCAACTCTACAAGTAGTTATGTGCAAGCACAGCTTGAAAATATGCCTGGCGTGGTGAGTAACAATTCATAACCAGTAAAATTTGTTAGTGCCTATATTAAAAAAAACCGTTTTGTAAACGGTTTTTTTAATGCTTAATTAAGTTTAAATAGAGCTGTCGATATTTAATCAAACTGACTTATAGGCAGAGATAGCTTTCCCCGTTTTTTTTTGCTTGATTATAGCTTTTGATGATTCGTTCTTTTTAGCCATTGCTTGCTTGCTTATAGTGTTAATAGCAGCTTGAATAGTCTCTAATTCTTGAGCTTTTGGCGGGGCATCACTTTCGCACCAGTTTTTAAGCTCAATATTTAAAGTATCCATACTAGGTTTAGCTTCATCAGCTTTATTGCTTTGTACTAATGCTTCAATATTATTAAGCAGCTCATTAATATGCTTTGCTTTAGCTGAAAGGCTTTGACCCATAGCCTTATACCGCAGGGCTGCGTTGATCTGCTGGAATACTATCCCAGCCTTCTTTTATTTCTTTAATGATGCTTGAAACTTCAACAACTGCTTCAATATCATTATTTATATTAGCTTGAGTTAACTTACGTTGGCAGTAAGCGTATAACGCCAATAAATTATCAGAAATACTAGGATCTTGCTCTACCTCTAAGTTAAGTGCATCTTGCAGTGCACCTAGTAGTAAAATGCATGCTGAGAGATTTTCGCCTTTCTTTTCTATTTCTTTGCGTTCAATAAAACCCTTAGTAGCAGCTAAGCGACCAATAATGTTACTAAAAATAAGGTTTATTTGTTCATACGGGGCCATTTCTGCAATGTTACTTGCACGAACTTGACTGTATTTTTTCAGTGAGACATGTGCCATGGGAAAATCCTAAAATTTAACTACTAAAATTATGTAAAACCAATATCAAAACAAAAGCAATATTAATGCCAAACGTTTTACTATCGTATAGTTATCGGCACTGCTGCTTTCAACTTAAGTAAATAATAGCTTATATATTTTGTATATTGGGTAATTTGTCCTTTAAAATTTTAGTAAGTTTTTATATTGGGTTTATATAAACTGATACTTAATGATTAATTCTTAAGTATGATTGATTTTACTAATCCGTCTATTTTTTGACGTTTATGTCAAAAAACCGCCGCTATTACTTGCATCCATTCAGATCTCGCTTACAATTTAGCTAATAAAATAAATTAGTGAAATTATGGCTCGCTAACTATGATCTTGATTTTAGATAATAATAATAACCGTGCAATAGGATTA
>NZ_DJHW01000061.1:27177-48412 GCF_002433295.1 Pseudoalteromonas sp. UBA6610
CAAGAATGCATTGTTATTTTAGGTGCATTGCAAAGCTTAGATCATGAAAGCTTAATTAAGCGTTTTCCAACCCTACCTTTTTTACTGATTGGTGAAACACTCAAGCCGTTATTAAGTATTGCTAATGTAGTGGGCTTAATTTGTGAGCCGTTTAATCATGAAGTAACCACACAGTTATTACACGACTGCCAACAGTACCAACGTATGTTGCCTGGTAGCCACAAGCAGCATAAACCACACAAAACATTTGATGGTTTAGTAGGGGAAACAGACGCAGTTAAAAACGTACGCTTTTTAATTGAGCAAGTGGCTAAAACCGATGCAAATGTGCTTATTTTAGGTGAGTCGGGTACAGGTAAAGAGGTGGTTGCGCGTAACGTCCATTTATTATCTAAACGCAATACTGGGCCGTTTGTACCAGTAAACTGTGGTGCTATTCCTGGAGAGTTGCTCGAAAGCGAGCTATTCGGTCACGAAAAAGGGGCGTTTACCGGCGCTATTTCTGCACGTAAAGGGCGCTTTGAATTGGCTCAAGGCGGTACGCTATTTTTAGATGAAATTGGCGATATGCCGCTGCAAATGCAAGTAAAGTTATTGCGTGTATTACAAGAGCGCAGCTACGAGCGTGTAGGTGGCACAAAAGCTATTCAAGCAGATGTACGGGTGATTGCCGCTACTCATCGCAACCTTGAGGAAATGATTGAAAAGGGCAGCTTTAGGGAAGATTTATATTACCGTTTAAACGTGTTTCCTATTGAAAACCCGTCACTTAATGAACGTGCTGACGACATACCTTTATTACTTAAAGAGTTAATGCGTCGTGTGAATGAGCAAAGTGGTACGTCGGCTAAATTTACAGAGCGCGCGGTAGAGAGCCTAAAAGAGCATGCTTGGCCTGGTAATATTCGAGAGCTTGCTAATTTAGTGGAGCGCATGGTGATTATGTTCCCTGAAAAAGTAGTGGATGTACCCGATTTACCCAATAAATATCGCTACATCGAGGTAGACGCATACGAGCCAGAATACCCTGAAGAGCTACTTGAAAAAGATGCCTTTAACGATATTTTTAGCTCAGGCTTTAGCGATTATGATAATGAACCAGAGCCTGAATTTAGCCAACCGGGATCTGGCGTATTACCCGAAGAGGGCATAGAGCTTAAAGATTATTTAGCAGAGCTTGAAATAAGCTTAATTACCCAAGCGTTAGAGCGTTTTGATTACGTTGTTGCGCGCGCCGCAGAAATATTAGGTGTAAGGCGTACAACGCTTGTTGAAAAAATGAAAAAGTACAATCTTTCACGAGATTAGCAGTATGCAAATGGTGAAAGACTTTTCGTTATTTATTATTCATTTTTGAGGAGTTAATTTACGGGCTTTGCCCGTCACGCAAGCAAGCTTCGCGTTTACAAGGTAAACGCGAAGCTTGCTCGCGTAAAAAGCGCAGCTTTTAATTGCTTAACCCCAAAAAAACGAGGTCAAATGAGAAACCACAATTAACTTACACGTTACTTCTCTAAAGCGAAGCGTCTCTTCACCTTTTTATGAACAGAACATTTTATGGTGATAAATCACTTATTCACTAAACGCCTTTATAATTTCTTCTTTTCTAAAACAATCATTACTATGATCGTTAACCATGCCACAGGCCTGCATATGTGCGTATACCGTTGTAGGACCCAAAAATTTAAAACCTCGTTTTTTTAAATCTTTTGCAAACGCTTTTGACTCCTCGGTAATTGCAGGGGTGTCTTCAACATTATTTAAATCACTAATAATTGGTTTATTGCCAACAAATCGCCACTGGTAATTACTAAAGCTGCCAAATTCTTTTTGAATCTCAATAAACCGTTGAGCATTATTAACTGTGGCAGCAATTTTTAAGCGGTTACGCACTATGCTCTCATCTTGCATTAGCCGTTCTATATCATCGGCTGTAAAGTTAGCCACTTTTTGCACATTAAAATTAGCAAATGCTTTTTTATAGCCTGCGCGCTTTTTTAAAATGGTGTACCAACTTAAGCCCGCTTGCGCCGACTCGAGGGTAATAAATTCAAATAATTTCGTGTCGTCATAAAGGGGAACTCCCCATTCTTCATCATGGTATTTCACATAATCAGGCTTTGTGGCGTCGAGCCATGCACAACGGCATTTATTTTGCTCACTCATTATTATTCCTTTTAGTGTGCGTCATTTTTTTGTTACGCGATATTGTAAGGTAACTAAATGAAAAATATATAAAATAATATTGGTATAAATTGTGCATTTAGCCCTATATCTACATCATTAAGAGATTTGATTATGGCCCTTGCGAGTGTACTTAAACCACAGTTTATTACTGCAAAACAGTATAACCCATGTTTACTTCAAGAAGAGTACATTGGTGAATTAAGTGATTTAAGACAGCAGGCAAGTTGGCTGTCGCACTTAGTTGATACCATGCCTGCGGGTGTTGTTGTGCTTGATGGCAAAGGGCTTATTGCAAAAGCCAATCAAATCGCGATTGATATGTTAGGCGAGCCGCTTGAAGGAGAGAAGTGGTTTAACATTATTCAACGCTCTTTTCGTCCCCACCGAGATGATGGACATGAAGTGTCGCTCAAAGATGGGCGCCTTATAAAGCTTGATATTACTGCGCTAGCGCCAGAGCCTGGGCAATTAATATTAATGACAGATTTAACAGAAACGCGCCGTTTGCAAAAGCGCGTAGCCCATATGCAGCGCCTAAGCGCGTTAGGTAAAATGGTGGCTTCGCTTGCGCACCAAGTGCGTACACCGCTTTCGGCGGCTATGTTATACGCGGCCAATTTGGGCTCTAAAAAGCTACCAGAGTCATCACGCGATAACTTTCAAACTAAGTTAATGTCGCGTTTAAAAGATTTAGAAACCCAAGTTAACGATATGCTACTTTTTGCCAAAAGCGGCGAGCAACAAGTGGTTGAACAGGTTTCTATGCAGCAGCTTTTAAACGAAGTAAAACTAGGTGCCGATGCAATGGTGGCCTTAAATAACAGCTCACTTGTTGTTGAGCTACCAGAGCCAGACATAGAAATTACCGGTAATAAAACCGCGCTGGCCAGTGCTATTCAAAACCTTATTCACAATAGCATCCAAATTATTGGCAGCCAAGCCCTGGTGACATTAAAAGCGCAGCGCGATAGCAGCGAACCCGATACCGTGCGTATTAGCGTATGCGATAACGGCCCTGGTGTAGAGTTGAGCCAAATAGAGAAAATTTTTGAACCGTTTTATACCACAAAAAGCCAAGGTACAGGGCTCGGGCTTGCTGTTGTAAGCTCTGTGGCTAATGCGCATCAAGGACGTGTTGAAGTGGTTAATAATGCCAATGGTGGTGCATGTTTTAGTTTATTGCTGCCCATATGCACGGCCTCAACGCAGGAGAAAACAGCATGAGTAATACAATACTAGTGGTTGAAGATGATGCAGGTTTAAGAGAAGCACTCATAGACACGTTAGAAATGTCGGGTATTGCCTGTGTTGCAGCCGATAGTGCTGAGCAAGCCATGATCCAATTAAAAAAATCTGAGTTTTCATTAGTGGTCAGCGACGTGCAAATGGGCGCAATGAGCGGCCTAGATTTACTTAGGAGCATTAAGCTTAACTACCCAGATCTCCCCGTATTAATGATGACTGCCTATGCAACGATTGATGATGCAGTAGAGGCAATGCGCTTAGGCGCAATTGATTATATGGCTAAACCATTTGCCCCTGAGGTGCTTTTAAATATGGTTAGTCGGTATTTACCCGAAAAGCCAAAAGACACTGACGGCCCAATTGTTGCCGACCCAAGCAGTATTGCGCTTTTAGAACTGGCGAGCAAAGTGGCGCGCTCAGATGCAAGTGTTATGGTGCTAGGCCCTAGTGGCTCTGGTAAAGAAGTGTTAGCGCGCTACATTCACGATAAATCAAACCGATGCGATGCGCCTTTTGTGGCAATAAACTGTGCGGCTATTCCCGAAAACATGCTTGAAGCCACTTTATTTGGCTACGAAAAAGGCGCGTTTACCGGTGCAATACAGGCATGCCCAGGTAAATTTGAACAAGCTCAGGGTGGCACCATATTACTTGATGAAATAACCGAAATGGACTTAGGGCTGCAAGCTAAGCTATTACGGGTATTGCAAGAGCGTGAAGTTGAGCGTTTAGGTGCCCGAAAAACAATTTCACTCGACGTAAGAGTACTCGCCACCAGTAACCGCGACCTAAAAGAAGCCGTTGCAGATAATCAATTTAGAGAAGACTTGTATTACCGCTTAAATGTATTTCCTCTAATGTGGCGACCGCTTTGTGAGCGCCCAGGCGATATAATTGTATTGGCTAAGCATTTAATAGAGCGCCATTTAGTTAAAAGTAAAGAGCCGCTAGCAACGCTTGATAGTGCCGCTGAACAAAAATTACTAAGCCATGCATGGCCTGGTAATGTACGCGAGCTTGATAATGTAATTCAACGTGCGCTTATTTTGCGAACGGGCAATGTAATTGGCGAACAGGCCATTTTTATTGAAAACTTAATGCAAGCGCCAATTAACAGTACGCCTACACAGGAGATAGCGCCTGAACAAGCGAACACTCCCAGTGGCGCGTATTATGATGACAAAATAACGCCTGCAGAGGCGAGTAGCTCTCTGCCTAGTGTTGATACTGGCAGCTATAAAGATGAGCTAAAAGATAAAGAGCATAAAATAATATTAGAGACCCTAGCGCGCTGCCAAGGCAAACGTAAAGATGTTGCCCAAACACTTGGGATCAGTCCGCGTACTTTACGTTATAAACTAGCGCAAATGCGCGATTTAGGTATTTCGCTGCCCGCATAACTTTATCCCTTTCTTCTATATAACCCTAAACTAACCACGCTTAGTTTAGGGTTGTCAAATCTCTGACTCTTAAAAATAATAGTTAACCTTATGTAATTAAAGGTTTATTTTTATGGCACACTTTGTGCTTTATTCCCTTTATGAACGTTAACTGCATTTGCCAGAGAAAATTATGAAAATTCAAAACAGCGCGCTATTTCAAGAAATGCAATCAATGGCTTTAGAAGCAGGCCATACAAATCAAATCAATAAGCTACCTACTCAAGCTCAGCCAACATCGTCTGCTCAATTTGGTGACTTACTAAGTGATGCATTAAACACGGTTAATGGCTTACAACAAGATGCTAAACAAAAAGTAGTGGCTGTTGAAATGGGTGATAGAAGTGTATCGCTTGCTGAGGCAATGATTGCCTCACAAAAATCGTCAGTGGCATTTGAGGCTACAGTACAAGTAAGAAATAAACTTGTTGAGTCATACCAAGAAATTATGAACATGCCTGTTTAAGTAGGTAGTGGAGAATTATTGTGGCGCAATCTAATCAATCAACAGATCTTGCTCTTGCTGGCGGCGGTATTGACCAAAGCGAAGATAACGAGCAACAAGAACAAAAGTCGGGCTACTTAAGCGCCTTAAATGGTGTTGATGTGCTTCGCCAAGTCACCCTTATTATTGCGCTGGCTATTTGTTTAGCTATTGCTATATTTGTGATTATTTGGGCACGTCAGCCAGACATGCGTCCGCTGGGTAAAATGCCAACAGAAGAGCTGATCCAAACCCTTGATTTTTTAGATGCACAAAAAATTGACTACGAGCTAGATGGCAACGTAATTTCGGTTGATGAAAGCGAGTATCAAAACATTAAATTGCTAATGGCCCGTGAAGGCCTAGAGCAAGGTCCTACCTCAGGCACCGATATCATAATGCAAGATATGGGCTTTGGTGTTAGCCAACGATTAGAGCGTGAACGTTTAAAACATGGCCGCGAGCAACAACTTGCCCGCACCATAGAAGAATTAAACAACGTAACACGCGCTAAAGTTTTATTAGCCATTCCAAAAGAAAACGTATTTGCACGCAGAGAAAAAAAGCCATCAGCCACAGTGGTATTAACTCTTAAGCGCGGCAGAATGCTTGATGGCGAAGAAATTGACTCAGTGGTTGATATGATTGCCTCTGCAGTACAGGGGCTTGAGCCTTCACGTGTTACGGTAACAGATCAAAACGGTCGCTTACTTAATTCAGGTTCACAAGATTCATTAGCAGCACGCTCTCGTAAAGAGTACGACATTGAAAGAAAGCGTGAGCAAGAGTATTTA
The DNA here is from genome assembly GCF_002433295.1 of Pseudoalteromonas sp. UBA6610. Taxonomy (NCBI): domain Bacteria; kingdom Pseudomonadati; phylum Pseudomonadota; class Gammaproteobacteria; order Alteromonadales; family Pseudoalteromonadaceae; genus Pseudoalteromonas; species Pseudoalteromonas sp. UBA6610. The sequence goes on from NZ_DJHW01000061.1 coordinate 33,327, forward strand.
GAGAAAATAGACAGTATTCTTATTCCTGTAGTCGGCTTGGGTAACTACACGGCGCAAGTTGATTTAAATATGGACTTTAGCTCAGTAGAAGAAACACAAAAGCGCTACAACCCAGACTTACCAGCAGTAAGAAGCGAAACCACATTTGAAGAGAACAACATTGGTGGCTTAGCGGTAGGTATCCCTGGGGCACTCACTAATCAACCACCTATGAATTCAACTATTCCAGAAGTGGCAGGTCAAGGTAATGCTGGTACGGCAACGAACCCAAGCCGAGTGCATAAAGAGGCTACACGTAACTTTGAGCTAGACACCACCATTTCGCATAAGCGCCAACAAACAGGGGTTATTCGCAGAATTAGCGTCTCGGTTGCCGTTGATTATGTGCCAAAAGTAGGTGAAAACGGCGAAACAACCATGGCGCCGCGCTCGGTAGAGGCTTTGTCAAATATACGTCGCCTATTACAAGGTGGGGTAGGTTTTGATATGCAACGTGGCGATGCATTAGAGGTGGTAACCGTGCCATTTGTACGCGAAGCAGTTGATTTAGATTTAGAAGTACCGCTGTGGGAGCAGGACTGGTTTATGAAAATCGTCCGCTTAGTACTGGGTGCGCTGGTTATTATTGTGCTTATTATGGCAGTTGTTAAGCCTATGCTTAAACGCTTAATATACCCAGATGATACGCTCGAAGAGTATGATGAAGATGCATTAAGCTCTGGGGTGGATATTGGCGATAGCACGCTAGATATGCTAAATAAAGACTTTGATTCTGCTTCTGTAGGCTTCTCAAGCGATGGTACACTACAGCTGCCAGATTTACATGGCGACGAAGATTTGCTTAAAGCGGTAAGAGCACTTGTAGCGAACGAACCTGAACTATCATCACAAGTAGTGAAAGCGTGGTTAACAGAAGATGACTGATCAAGAACAAAAACAACTCCCGCCAGCGTTTGATGTTGACAAGTTAGATGGCGTAGATAAAGCTGCAATTCTTTTATTGAGCTTATCTGAAGAAGATGCAGCGCAAATACTTAAACACTTAGAGCCTAAGCAAGTGCAAAAAGTGGGTATGGCAATGGCCGCGCTAGATGACTTGTCACAATCTAAAATAAGCGCAGTCCACAATTTATTTATAGAACAAATACAAAGCTTTAGTACAATTGGCTTCCAGTCAGAAGACTTTATTAAAAAGGCGCTTACCGCCGCATTAGGTGAAGATAAAGCAGCTAGTTTAATAGACCAAATTGTAATGGGCTCGGGCGCTAAAGGCTTAGATTCACTTAAATGGATGGACTCAAAGCAAGTTGCCAATATTATTCGTAATGAGCACCCGCAAATTCAAACTATTGTTTTATCGTATTTAGAGCCTGAGCAATCGGCAGAAATCCTAGCGCAATTTCCTGAAAAAGTGCGCCTAGATTTAACTATGCGTATTGCGAACCTTGAAGAAGTGCAACCTGCAGCATTGCAAGAACTTAACGAGATTATGGAAAAACAATTTGCCGGTCAAGCAGGCGCACAAGCCGCTAAAATGGGTGGCTTAAAAGCCGCGGCAGATATCATGAACTACCTAGATACAAATGTAGAAGGGCAGTTGATGGACTCTATTCGTGAACACGATGAAGAAATGTCTCAGCAAATTCAAGATCTTATGTTTGTATTTGAAAACCTTTTGGATGTGGATGACCGCGGTATTCAAGCCATACTGCGTGAAGTACAGCAAGACGTACTAATGAAAGCCATTAAAGGGACTGATGAAGCGCTTAAAGATAAAATTTTGGGTAATATGTCTAAACGTGCTGCCGAAATGCTTGCCGATGACTTAGAAGCAATGGCACCGGTTAGAATAAGTGAAGTAGAAGCTGCCCAAAAAGAAGTGCTTTCAACAGCAAGGCGTCTATCTGACGCAGGTGAAGTTCAGCTAGGCGGCGGCGGTGGCGAGGAGTTCCTGTAAGCTATGTCTAAATTAAAAGGTCGCCCTTTACATGCAGATGAAGCTGATGAGCTTTTAAAAAACTGGCCAATACCTGATGTTGCTCCTGATGAGCGCAGTTTTGGCAATCGTTCAACGGCTTTTGGCACACCACTTTCTGATTTGTATAAAAAAGAAGTTGAAGAAGAAGCAGTAGAAGACACTCAGCCGCAAGAGCCTGAACTGCCTTCGTTAACTATGGCTGAGCTTGAGCGCATTAGGCAAGATGCTTATGAGGAAGGCTTAAAGCAAGGGCACGAACAAGGCTACATAGATGGCTTTGAAAAAGGGGTTGGTGAGGGCAAAGAAGCAGGCTATAAAGAAGGCGTAGAGCTTGGTAAAACACAAGGCCAAGAAGACGTAAAGCCGTTAATAGAAGAGCAGTTAACCAGCTTGCGTAGCATAATCGACAACCTCAGCGCTCCGCTTGATAAAGTGGACGAACTGGCAGAAAAGCACTTAGTGCAATTAGCGGTTATGTTGGCAGAAGCTATAACCTATCAAGAAATTAAAACATCGCCCGATGTTATTTTACATACGCTTAAAAAAAGCATAGATGCATTAAATACTGAGCAAGAAAAAGTTCGAGTGCATTTAAACCCAGATGACCTAGAACTGGTAAAGCAAAGCTATGGTGAGCAAACTATTGCAGATAATAATTGGCAGCTAATTGCAGAACCCACACTCGAGCGCGGCGGTTGCGAAGTTAAAACGCCACAATCGTCTTTAGATATGACCCTAAAAACCCGTGTCAAAGAAACGTTGGATAGCTTTTTGCATAATAGCGATATCTAATCTTTTTTGTGGCGTGTTATGGCAGCTCAACGTGCACCTCTAAGCGAACGCTTAAATCAATACCAACAACATATTGCAGCGTTTAAACCTGCTGTAGCGGGTATTTTAACCCGAGTAGTCGGTTTAACCCTTGAGGCGAAAGGGCTACGTGCGCCTGTAGGCAGCCAATGCAAAATAGAAACTATGTCAGGGTTTGTAGATGCTGAGGTAGTGGGCTTTAGTGAGCAAACCCTTTACTTAATGCCTAATGACCACATTTCCGGTGTGTTACCCGGTGCGCGTGTTATTCCACAAGTAAATGATACCGGCTTGCCCGTTGGTATGAGCCTACTGGGCCGCGTTGTGGATGGCTTAGGCCGCCCGCTTGACGGCCTGGGGAAAATTAACGCCGAACACTATTTAAAGTTTGCACAAAACCCCATAAACCCCCTCGCTAGAAGACCAATCAGCCAACCTATGGATGTAGGTGTACGGGCTATAAATTCAGTTATTACTGTAGGGCAAGGCCAGCGTATGGGTTTGTTTGCAGGCTCTGGTGTTGGTAAATCGGTCCTCTTAGGTATGATGACCCGCGGCAGTGAAGCCGATGTTATTGTGGTTGGCCTAGTGGGTGAGCGTGGCCGTGAGGTAAAAGAGTTTATTGAAGAGATACTCGGTGTAGAAGGGCGCAAACGCTCTGTTGTGGTAGCTGCTCCTGCTGATGCATCGCCCCTTATGCGCTTAAAAGGCTGTGAAAGTGCGGTGACCATTGCTGAGTACTTTCGTGATCAAGGTTTAAACGTATTGTTATTGCTTGATTCAGTAACCCGTTACGCCATGGCGCAACGCGAAATAGCCCTAGCGGTTGGCGAACCTCCTGCAACAAAAGGGTATCCGCCTTCTGTATTTGCTAAATTACCGGCGCTGGTGGAGCGAGCGGGTAATGGCGGCGAAGGGCAAGGGTCTATCACTGCGTTTTTTACAGTGCTTAGTGAGGGCGATGATATGCAAGACCCAATAGCCGATGCTGCACGTGCTATTTTAGATGGGCATATTGTACTTTCTCGAGATTTAGCCGATAGCGGTCATTACCCCGCGATAGATATCGAAAAATCAATTTCTCGTGTTATGCCGCAAGTGGTGTCTGAGCCTCATATGCAGCAGGCCCGCGTATTAAAACAAGTGTATTCAATGTATCAGCAAAATAAAGATATGATCACCTTAGGTGCGTATCAAAAAGGGGCTGACCAAATGCTTGATCAAGCTATAAATATGATGCCGCGCGTAAATGCGTTTTTACAGCAAGGTATGCGCGATGTAATAAGTTACGATGATGGTTTACACGGCCTAGCTCAATTACTAGGACAAGCATAATGGCAAAAAATAAGCTCGATTTACTGCTTAAGCTCGAAAACGACAAAGAAGAAAATCTGCGCATGAGCTACTTACAAGCCAATCAAAATTTACAAGCTAACCAACAAAAGCTGCAAGGGTTAAATAACTTTAGATTAGAATACTCTCAGCAATTACATGTGAAAGGAAAGTCCGGTTTATCAAGCGCGGGCTTTGGCCAGTACCATGCCTTTATAGCAAAAATTGAAGAAGCGATTCGCCAGCAAGCCAGTACGGTAAATACCGCTAAGCAAGTTGTAACACAGCGTAAAGCTTTGTGGTTAAAGCAGCAGGTAAAAGCAAAAGCCGTAGCAAAATTAATTGAAAAACAAAACCTAAAAGCAGCGGCGCTAATGGCAAAGAGTGAGCAAAAAATGCTGGACGAGTTTTCTGCTAATCAATTTTTTCAGCGCCGTAAAAGTTTATAACTTTGGCGCGTTTATTGCTTTGGTTGGTAGGTGGTAATTAATTTTGGCAAAGTGCGGTGGCAACTTGCCGCAGTGCTGTGTAGGTGAATTATGGCAATAAACGATATTTCAATGTTGGCAACAGCTGAAAAAGACTCTTTTTTAGCATTTAAAGACAATAACTTACCTGCAGGTAACGAATCTGGTGATGCTTTTTTAAGCCAGCTACAAGATGCAGACAAACCCTTTGTATTACCTGCTAATTCTGAGGCTCCTAGCCAAGCAGGCTCTTTATTGCCAACAGATGATAAGCAGCTAGCCAATAGCAAAAAACCGACAGCTTCATCAAGTGAAGACACGCAAGATACGTTATTATCTGGCGATAGCGTTTTAGCACAAATAAACTCCTCGCAAGTGATTGACGTAAGTGTAAAAAAACATGGCAGTAGCGATAATGATTTTAGCGATTTAAGTGCAAAAAAGAGTGATAAAAGTGTCACCTTTTTAGCTTCGCAATTAGGTGAAACTGGTGAGGCCGATGCCATAACGACTAAAGCCGATGATACTCTTTTAGCTGATGATAATAGCAATGGCAAAAAAAGCGCGTTTACAAACGCCGAGCTTGAAACTAAAGCAGCTAAGCAAAGCGCTGGAGAAAATTTAGCCCCTTCTTTAAAAAATGAGAGCCTAGCAAGTAGTGCAGCTAAAAACCCAATAGCAGAAGCGGTGCAAACACAAATTAATAAAACTAATAGCAGTGCAGCCTCTGTAGGTAATGAAGGTAAAGGTGCTGAGAATACAAAAGCGCCAGGCACTGCGTTAAATGCTGAAGGTGCGCTGCCTATAAGCGATACAGACATAGAGCAATTAGCCAAAGAACTGACTCGTTCATCTACGCAATCAGAGCTATCAACCACATTTAAAGTACTCAACTCATTAAGCGAAGCGCAACGTGCACAATTAAACGAGCACGTTAAAAGCTCATTAACTGAAACCACGCCAAGTGAAGGTGATGATCGGGCAAGCTCCGTTAAACAATTACTTACAGAATTTGTCGTACAAAATGAAAAAGAGACAAGCACGCGCGGTGAGTTAGTTCAATCTCAGTTAAAAAACTTAAATAGCGATGAAAAGCAGGCGCTACTTAGTCAATTAAAAAGCTATGTGAGTAACGAGCAACCAACAGGTGATACACTCAAAAAAGTAAATGAAACAATAAGCAACTTACAAACTATGCTTGATACGCAGCTTAGTGAGAGCAAAGCGCAAAGTGTGTCGAGCTCTGCAAATATGGCTTTAAATGCGCAGCAAGCCAGTAATGCTGCAATGAATGCGAATACACCGCAAAATAAAGCCATAATTAATGCTGAAGCACACTCTAGCATTGAGCAAGACGGTGTAAATCCAGAAGAGTTCAACGCCCTAGAGGCCGAGCAGGAAAGCTTACTTAAAGAGCCTAAAACAAATACTGGTTTATCGCGTGTAGCTCAGGTGTTTACGTTGATAACCGATGGCGTTAATAACACGCAGGCACAAATAAATACTCAGTATGACAACGCTCGTTATGAGCAGTCTATTTTAGAGAGCCAAGCTATACAGTCGCAGCAATTACAAAGCAGCACCGCGCAGGTTAAGCAGGTCAATATAGATGCAAGTATGATGCAGGCTATTAATATTGTTAAAAGTGATGCAGCTAAAATGCTTCAAGAGCGTGTATCTTCAATGCTAAGCATTAGCAATAAAGAAGCTGAAATTCGCTTAGATCCGCCAGAAATGGGCAGTATGCAAATTCGTATCAGAAGTGATGCTGAACAAGCACAAATAAATTTTGTAGTGCAAAACCAGCAAGCTAAAGAAGCACTTGAACAATCAATGCCGCGCTTACGTGAAATGTTAGCCGAGCAGGGAATTGATTTAGGTGAAAGTACGATTTCTTACGGGCAATCTGGTAATGAGCAAAGCGATGAAGGCGAAGGGCAATCACAAGGTCAAACGGCTAATAAAAATACACAGCAGGATAAAAATGATGAGCAAGATGGGGCTAACCCACAAAGTTCTCGACAACAAACTTCATCATCAATAGATTACTATGCCTAAGTACTGCTATTATAATAACTAAAACAAGCAAGTACCTTTGCTAAAAAAGGAATCACAATGGCCGAAGAAACAAGTTTAGAAATAGAAGAAACCGGTAAAAGCAAAAAAAAGCTGATCATAATCATAGTGGCAGTCCTGCTTGTTGTTGGCGGTGGTGCAGGCTATTTTTTTATGGCGGGCGATGATGCACCCGTTGAAACATTAGATGAAGAAACAACAACCGCAGCGCAAAGCGACTCGGCTACACCTTCAGGCTCTTCAGCTGAAATGGGCAGTGCCTTGTATGTTGCTATGCCAAGACCCTTTGTGTTTAATGTACCTGGGTCAAGCAGAGATAGAATTGTACAAATAAAAGTGCAATTACTTGTGCGTGGCGATGTAAATGAAGAAACCGCTAAAAAGCACATCCCACTGATTGAAGGCACCTTGTTAAGCGTGTTTTCAACCACCACAGCTGATGAACTCAGCACCAGTGCAGGCAAAGAAACATTACGCTTTACTGCGCTTGAAAAAGTGCAAGCTGCGCTAAATGATGTTGAAGGCACTAAAGTAATTGAGCGGGTATTGTTTACCGGCTTTGTGATGCAATAAGGGGCTAGCGTGAGCGATTTATTATCCCAAGACGAAATTGATGCACTCTTACACGGCGTTGATGAAGTCGAAGAGGAAGATATACACGAAGGTGAAGACGGCGAAGGCAGTACATTACAGTACGACTTTTCTTCGCAAGATCGGATCGTGCGTGGTCGCATGCCGACCCTGGAAATTGTTAACGAGCGGTTTGCTCGTCATATGCGAATAAGCTTATTTAACATGATGCGCCGCACCGCAGAGGTGTCGATTAATGGCGTACAAATGATTAAATTTGGCGAATATATTCATACCTTATTTGTACCAACAAGTTTAAATATGGTGCGTTTTAGACCGTTAAAAGGCACTGGCCTTATCACCATGGAAGCACGTTTAGTGTTTATTTTGGTAGATAACTTTTTTGGTGGTGACGGGCGTTACCATGCCAAAATTGAAGGCCGCGAATTTACCCCTACCGAACGTCGAATCGTGCAAATGCTACTAAAAATTATCTTTGAAGATTACAAAGAAGCATGGGCACCGGTTATGGACGTCTCGTTTGAATACCTCGATTCAGAAGTAAATCCAGCAATGGCTAACATTGTGAGCCCTACTGAGGTTGTGGTTATTAGCTCTTTTCATATTGAATTAGATGGCGGTGGCGGCGATTTTCACATCGCTTTGCCGTATTCAATGCTTGAACCCATTAGAGAGCTATTAGATGCGGGTGTACAATCGGATACAGAAGACACCGATTTGCGCTGGAGCAAAGCTTTACGCGATGAAATTATGGACGTTGAGGTGGATATGTCGACTCAACTTCTTGAGGTGGATTTGTCTCTTAAACAAATAATGGAACTTAAAGCGGGCGATATTATACCGGTAGAAATGCCAGAGCATATTACGGTATTTGTTGAGGAGTTACCTACATTTAGAGCTAAAATGGGTCGTTCTCGCGATAACGTTGCGCTACAAATTAGTGAAAAAATTAAACGCCCTGATTCAGTTAAATCTGAGCTGCATGTATTTACCAAAGGCGGCAAGAAAATTGATTCAGATGCAGAATTAGCAGAACTAGAAGATGATTTACACCTTTCTGACGGTGTAGACTTAGACTGGTAATTGATTAAAAGGTTAAAAGTATGAGCGATGATCAAGATACAATGGACGAATGGGCAGCAGCCCTAGCTGAAGCCGAAGGCGGTGATGAGAGCGCCGAAGCGCATGTAGCAGAGCTTGATGAACTAAGTGATGCTAAACATGAACTTAGCGGTGACGAAAAGCGTAAACTCGATACAATTTTAGATATTCCTGTGACTATTTCTATGGAAGTAGGGCGCTCTAAAATAAATATTCGTAACTTACTGCAGCTAAACCAAGGCTCTGTTGTTGAACTAGACCGCGTAGCCGGTGAGCCACTGGATGTATTAGTAAATGGTACGCTTATTGCCCATGGCGAAGTAGTTGTAGTAAATGATAAATTTGGTATTCGTTTAACGGATGTTATTAGCCAGGTAGAGCGGATCAAAAAATTACGATGAGCTCCCTTGCTGCTTTAACAAACTCAGTATTTACAAAGGCAGAAACGTTAACACCTACGGCCGACATTTTGTCTATGGTGTTGTCGTTGGTTGCGGTGCTAGTACTGATTGTAGTGCTGGCATTTTTTGTTAAAAAACTTAACCCAAATTTAGCTAATAGCGAAGAATTTAAAGTGGTACGAAGCTTACCGCTTGGCTCTCGAGAGCGCTTAATGGTGGTTGAAATAGATAATGCGCAGCATTTATTAGGGGTCACCCCGCACAGTATTAACTACTTACATAAATTAGACACGCCGTTAAGTGAAAAAGAACTGCCAGAACTTGCTAAGCGATTTAGCAAACTACTAAACCCGCAAACGAATCAAAATAAAAAGAATTAACCCTATGATAAAGTGGCTGCTGATTATTTTAGCTGTGTTATTTGTACCTGCTGCAAGCAGTGCAGAGGGCATAGACGCTCTAACCATTACAACCAATGCCGACGGGACGCAAGATTACTCTGTAACCTTGCAAGTACTGGCAATTATGACGGCGCTGAGCTTTATTCCTGCTGCCATAATTATGATGACCTCGTTTACCCGAATTATTGTTGTACTGGCCATTTTGCGCCAAGCCATTGGTTTACAATCAACACCTTCAAACCAAGTTTTATTAGGGATGTCGCTTTTTTTAAGTATTTTTATTATGGCGCCTATTTATCAGCAAGTTAACGAACGTGCGATAGAACCCTATTTAAATGAACAAGTTACTTCGGTACAAGCATTAGAGCTTGCAAAGGAGCCCATGAAGGCCTTTATGCTCTCGCAGGTACGATTAAAAGACTTAGAAACGTTTGCCAAAATAGCAGGTTATGACCAGCTTGACTCGCCAGAGGCCACGCCGCTTATTGTGTTAATACCTGCATTTGTGACCAGTGAACTACAAACCGCGTTTATTATTGGTTTTATGTTCTTTATACCGTTTTTAATTGTGGATTTAGTGGTTGCCTCGGTATTAATGGCCATGGGTATGATGATGCTCTCGCCCATGATAGTGTCCTTGCCTTTTAAAATAATGTTATTTGTACTGGTCGATGGCTGGAGCCTAGTAATGGGCACGTTAGCCAAAAGCTTTGGCTTAGGGACATAAACCATGTTTTACATTCGCACTTTTAAACATTAGGAGTACAACATGGAACCAGAAATTTTTGTTGATATTCTTAGCGATGCACTGTTTTTAGTTATTAAGCTGGTATCAGCTATTGTGGTACCAGGTTTACTTGTTGGTTTAGTGGTGGCGGTGTTCCAAGCGGCAACCTCAATTAATGAACAAACCCTAAGTTTTTTACCGCGATTATTAATTACCATTGGGGCACTTATTGTAGGTGGACATTGGCTTACTCAAGAGCTAATGGACTTTTTTACCCGCCTAGTATTACTCATTCCTGAAATTGCAGGCTAATTGTGGAATTTCCTTTTTCTGTTGTTATTCAATGGTTAAGTGATTTTTTACTGCCTTTAGTTCGCATCAGCTCTATGATCATGATTATGGCGGGCTTAGGCGCGCAAAACGTACCTACGCGCATTAAAATGGGGTTGGCGGTAGTGGTAACGTTTTTAGTGGTGCCAGCGCTGCCTCCTGCAACATTTACTAATTTATTTTCTTTTGAAATGGTGCTGGTGGTTATTCAGCAAATGTTGATAGGTGTTGCAATAGGGTTTGCCTCTACACTAATGCTAAATACCTTTGTGCTTGCTGGGCAAATACTGGCAATGCAAACCGGTTTGGGCTTTGCCTCTGTTATAGACCCTTCAAATGGTGCGAGTGTGCCTGCAGTTGGCCAGTTTTACTTAATTTTAGCGACCTTGTTATTTTTTGTTTTTAATGGCCATTTAATGATGATTCAAATGGTGGTGCATAGTTTTTCGGTGTTGCCTATAAACGGCCAGTGGTGGGCTGTTGATCATTACTGGGACATAGTAACGTGGGGCAGCTGGATGTTTACCACTGCACTGGTATTGGCTTTAGCCCCCCTTACGGCCATGCTCATTATTAATATTTCATTTGGTATTATGACCCGCGCAGCACCGCAATTAAACATTTTCTCAATAGGTTTTCCGTTTACATTAGTTGCCGGTTTAATGATTATTTGGGCTACCTTGGGTAATTTTGTAACCCAATTTGAATTTCAGTGGTTAAAAATGATTGAGCTAATGTGTAGCCTTGTTGGCTGTACGGTGTAGGAGGGGCAATGGCTGAAGATTCAGGACAAGAAAAAACAGAAGAACCCACCTCCAAAAAGCTCGAAGATGCTAAAAAGAAAGGTCAAATAGCACGCTCAAAAGAGCTAGGGACTATGTTTGTACTTATTTTTTCTGCAATTTCGTTGCTGTTGTATGGGCCCGAAATAGGCAAAGGCTTATACAATATTATGGGTAGGATGCTGTCTTTAAATCGCAGTGAAACCTACGACACCACTAAAATGTTTGCGGTGTGGAGTGAGGTGGCCAGTGCGCTGCTGTTTCCTATGGCGATGTTTGTTTTAATTATTGTTATTGCAGCATTTATAGGAAATACCTTACTCGGCGGCTTTAATTTTAGTTGGGAAGCTGCAGCACCTAAGCCCAGTAAAATGTCGCCAATGAAGGGCTTTAAGCGCATGTTTGGCCCACAAGCAGCGATAGAGCTTGTAAAATCTATATTAAAGTTTGCGCTGGTGGCTATTTTTGCGGTGTTTTTGATTCAAACTTTTTTTGATGAAATTTTGCATTTAAGTATTGAAAGCGCACCTAGTAATATAATTCATGCCCTTGAAATACTCTCGTGGATGTTTTTAGGGTTGTCGTGCACTTTGGTGATTATTGCCGCAATAGATGCGCCTTATCAGAGTTATAACCACAATAAACAACTTAAAATGACCATGCAGGAGATCAAAGACGAGTACAAAAACTCAGAGGGTGATCCGCAAATTAAAGCGCGCATTAGGCAAACACAAAGGCAAATGTCGCAGCGAAGAATGATGCAAGATGTCCCCGATGCCGACGTAATTGTAACCAACCCTACTCACTATTCTGTGGCGCTAAAATACGATACTGAGCGAGCAGGTGCGCCGATTGTACTTGCCAAAGGGATAGATGAAATGGCTATGCAAATTCGTAAAATAGCTAAAGGTAACGAAGTACCGATTGTAGAATCACCTATGCTTACGCGGGCGCTTTATCATACCGCCGAAATAGGCCAACAGATCCCAGATCAGCTATTTACCGCTGTCGCACAAGTTTTAGCCTATGTATTTCAGCTTAAACGCTTTAAAAAAGGTCGCGGAAAGCGCCCCATCCCTCTTAAATCTAAACTGCCTATTCCGGATGATTTTAAATACGATTAGGGTAAGCTAACCACACTTTGAAGAGGCGCCTTGCCTAAATACCAACACGGGGCTGCAAATTCAAACGATAAAGCCCATACGCTCTTGTCTCTCACTTGCTTTAAATTTTGCATCAATACTCAATGAATCTATTGCTGACTCTATACTTGGAATAGTTATTGCAATTTCAGGCTAGTGTCAATTTATTGAATTGTAGAGTTATGGATTTTAAAGCGGTATTACAACAACTTAACAAAGATAAAAAAGAGTATGCCAAAGGTGTTGGCACACCGCTATTAGTACTTGCAGCGCTGGGTATGGTTATTTTACCGCTGCCGCCATTTCTTCTTGATATATTATTTTCATTTAATATTGCCCTTGCCTTAGTTGTTTTACTGGTGACTGTTTACACCATGAAACCCCTCGAATTTGGCATGTTTCCGGCGGTATTGTTAATCGCTACAATTATGCGTTTAGCCCTAAATGTTGCCAGTACACGCGTGGTGCTCCTTGAGGGTCACAACGGGGGCGATGCGGCTGGTAAGGTAATTGAAGCGTTTGGCTCAGTGGTTATTGGCGGAAACTACGCGGTAGGTTTAGTGGTATTTTTAATTTTGATCATCATAAACTTTGTAGTAATAACCAAAGGTGCAGGGCGTATTTCTGAAGTATCGGCTCGTTTTACGTTAGACGCTATGCCGGGTAAGCAAATGGCGATTGATGCCGACTTAAACGCTGGCTTTATTAGTGCAGAGCAAGCACGTGAGCGCCGCAGTGAAGTAACCCGCGAAGCCGACTTTTACGGCTCTATGGATGGGGCGAGTAAGTTTGTAAAAGGCGATGCCATTGCCGGTATCGTGATATTAATTATTAATATTGTTGGCGGCTTATTTGTGGGCATGATCCAACATGACTTGAGCTTTAGCCGCGCAATGGAAGTATATACTTTACTTACCATTGGTGACGGCCTTGTGGCGCAGCTTCCTTCATTACTGCTCTCTATTGGTACTGCTATTGTTGTTACTCGCCAAAACGAATCACATAACATGGGTGAGCAATTTAAAGCCCAATTAGGTAACGAAAAATCATTATTTATCGCCTCAGGTATTTTAATCATTATGGGGTTGGTTCCGGGTATGCCTCATATTGCTTTTTTAAGTTTAGGCGCACTACTTGGCTACTTAGCTTACTTTACTCAGCAGCAAAAATTAAAAGCCGCTGCTCTAGCAGCCCAAGAGGCTGAAAGTGGTGCCGTTGCCGGTACTGGCGTTGCAAACAAGCAAGAGCAAAAAGAGCTTGGATGGGACGATGTACAACAAATTGACGTTATTGGCTTAGAAGTTGGCTACAGGCTTATTCCGCTTGTTGACCAATCTCAAGGTGGTGAGCTGCTCAACCGAATTAAAGGGGTGCGTAAAAAGTTATCTCAGGAGCTTGGCTTTTTAGTACCGCCTGTACATATTCGCGATAACTTAGAGTTAGACCCTAATGCGTACCGTATTACCATGATGGGTGTTTCAAGTGGTGAAGGCGAACTCAAACATGGCGATGAACTGGCCATCAACCCAGGGCAAGTATTTGGCCCTATTAAAGGGGTTGAAACCAAAGACCCTGCATTTGGCTTAGATGCGGTGTGGATAAAGCCTGATCAAAAAGACGAAGCACAATCACTAGGTTACACCGTGGTTGACTCAGCCACTGTGGTAGCCACCCACATTAGCCAGTTATTAACTAACAGTGCCGCATTATTGCTTGGGCATGAGGAGGTTCAAAACCTGCTTGATATGTTAGCTAAAAGCCATCCGCGTTTAGTCGAAGGGTTAGTGCCAGAAGTACTACCACTGACAACCGTTGTAAAAGTACTGCAAAATTTATTAAACGAAGGTGTGGCTATTCGTGATATGCGCTCTATTGTTCAAACCCTTGTAGAGTACGGCCCACGTAGCCAAGATGCCGATGTTTTAACAGCTGCAGTGCGTATTTCACTGCGCCGTTTAATAGTTCAAGACGCTGTGGGAATGTCATCAGAAATCCCTGTCATAACCTTGGCGCCTGAGTTGGAACAGATGTTGCATCAGTCATTACAAAATGCAGGCGACGAAGGTGCCGGAATAGAACCAAGCCTTGCTGAGCGACTTCAAACATCATTAAACGAAGCGCATCAGAATCAAGAAATGGCCGGAGAACCTTCAATATTGCTAACGTCAGGAATGTTACGCACTGTGTTATCTCGTTTTGTTAAGTACACCATACCGGGTTTAAGGGTGATGTCTTATCAAGAGGTACCAGATGAAAGACAGATCAAGATTGTCAGCTCAGTAGGCCAACAATAAAGATTTTAACAGGGGTTGAACCATGAAGATTAAACGTTTTTTTGCCAAAGATATGCGCACCGCACTGAAAGAAGTTAAAGATGAGCTAGGTGTTGATGCCGTTATTATGTCGAACAAAAAACTCGCTAATGGTGTAGAAATTGTTGCCGCAGTAGATTACGACAAAGCAGCCCCTAAAGCCGCAGCACAACCACAGGCAGCGCCTGTTCCGCAAAGAGCCGTGCAACAGCCTACTCATAACTTTGTAAAGCCAGAGCCTAAGCGTGCGCAACCTGAGCCACAAGCAAAAGTAGCTGATAGCTTACAAGCTTTATTAGAGCGTCAGTCGCCACGCCCTCGCTGTCCTGAGCTAGCCTCTATGTTTTCGCAATCAGGTATTGATACGTCTGAGCATTACCAAGAGCCAGCACAGCCACGTACGACAAATATGTTTGCTCGCGAAAATGAAGCGCCAAAACGCATGCAAACCCAAGCAGACAGCCTAGGCTTTGATGACTTAGATCAAGACTTTGACGATTTAGATGCGCCGGTTGCACCACGTAGCCAAACTAATAACAACGAAAGCGCCCAAATGAGCGCGATGCGTGATGAAATGAACGCAATTCGCCAGTTATTAGAACACCAAGTATCGGGTTTAATGCAGCAAGATATGGC
>NZ_DJHW01000061.1:48806-100734 GCF_002433295.1 Pseudoalteromonas sp. UBA6610
ATAGATAAAGACGTTGCAGAGCAAATGGCGTGTTTTATCCCAGATGACGTATCGCGTCAGCAAGGTTGGAAAGCATTATTGCAAATGGTTGAAGATCAAATGCAAACCACCAATAACGAAATTCTTCGCCAAGGGGGTGTGTATGCCCTTGTTGGGCCTACTGGTGTAGGTAAAACAACCACAGTTGCTAAACTTGCCGCATTAGGCGCACAAAAGTATGGCGCCGACAAAGTTGCCCTAATCACCACTGATACATACAGAATTGGTGCGTATGAGCAGCTTGCAACGTATGGTCGTATTATTGGTTGTGGTGTTAAACAAGTAAAAGATGCCAATGAATTAGCTGAAGTTTTATATCATTTACGCAATAAGCGTCTAGTATTAATTGATACAGCGGGTATGAGCCAACGTGATTTACGCCTTACAGAGCAATTAAATACGTTAATGCGCAACCAGCGAGTAGATATACGTAGTTATTTAGTATTAAGTGCCACAGCACAAATAAATGTACTGCAAGAAACCGTAAGACATTTTAAAAAGGTTCAGCTAAGCGGTTGTATTTTCACTAAGTTAGATGAATCATTAAGTTTAGGTGAGATTATTAGTATAGCGATTCAAAATCGTCTTCCAATAGGGTATCTTACTAATGGTCAGCGCGTACCAGAAGATATTCGCGTTGCAAATGCTGAAAAACTAGTAAAAAAAGCTGAGCAATTGTATTTAAAAAGAGCAAAAGCACAACATTCAAGGCACCAAGCAGTGGCGCCAAGCACAGTAGGGATGTATGATTAACACAGTATTAGATCAAGCAAGCGGCCTGCGCAAAATGAGTCAAAACAACAACAACGGCGTAAAAGTTATCGCTGTCACCGGCGGTAAAGGAGGGGTGGGTAAAACCAACGTCTCTTTAAATACTGCTATTGCTTTAGGGCAGCAGGGTAATCGTGTATTAGTATTAGATGCCGATTTAGGCCTAGCTAATTGTGATGTAATGCTAGGACTACGTGTTGAAAAAAACTTATCTCATGTCCTTTCAGGCGAGTGCGAACTTGACGAGATTTTAGTTGAAGGCCCAGGCGGTATTAAAATCGTGCCTGCTACATCAGGCTCGCAAAGTATGGTGGAGCTAACCCCATCTGAGCATGCTGGGTTAATTCGTGCCTTTAGTGAGCTTAATACCGAATTTGATATTTTAATTGTAGATACCGCCGCTGGTATTTCTGACATGGTGCTGAGTTTTTCTCGTGCAGCGCAAGATGTCATGGTGGTGGTGTGTGATGAGCCGACCTCTATTACTGATGCCTACGCGCTTATTAAAGTACTTAGCCGCGAGCATGGCGTTTATAAATTTAAAATTGTTGCAAACATGGTGCGCAGTATGCGCGAGGGCCAAGAGCTTTTTGCAAAGCTCTCAAAAGTAACAGACCGCTTTTTAGATGTGTCTATGGAGCTTGTTGCGACTATTCCATATGATGAAAATATGCGTAAATCTACGCGTAAACAAAAAGTAATTGTCGATCTTTTCCCTAATTCACCAGCAGCAGTTGCGTTTAAAACATTAGCGACAAAAGCAGTAAAATGGCCTATACCTAATCAACCTTCAGGACATTTAGAGTTTTTCATTGAGAAGCTAGTAAACGGTTGATTATGACAACATCGGTGAAAAGAGCTATTGGATATCAATCAACACAAAATTTAAATGTGATTGTTGAAAAGCACGCGTCGCTTGTCAAAAAAGTGGCGTGCCATTTAATAGCTCGTCTTCCTCCTAGCGTTCAGCTTGATGACTTAATCCAATCGGGAATGATTGGCCTTATCGAGGCCTCAAAAAACTTTGACGCCAGTAAAGGGGCAAGCTTTGAAACGTTTGCTGGTATTCGTATTCGCGGTGCTATGCTTGATGAAATGCGCAGAGGGGATTGGGCACCACGTTCGGTGCACCGTAAAAGCCGTTTAGTCGCCGAAACCATCACAGAATTAGAAAATAGCTTAAATAGAGAACCAAAAGATACTGAAGTAGCTGAAAAACTTGATATTTCGCTAGAAGAATACCATCATATTTTAAATGATGTTAATTCCAGTAAAGTGCTTGGTATAGAAGACCTAGGGGTAGATGAAGATGTTATTAGCCCTGCAGGTCAAGATTTAGCGCTAGACAAACCATTTAATAATGTTAAAAATGAACGGTTTAATAATTCATTGTTAGAGGCAATAAAGTCTTTACCAGAGCGAGATGCAATGGTGCTTTCTTTGTATTACAACGATGAAATGAATTTAAAAGAAATTGGGCATATACTCGATGTAAGTGAATCGCGTGTAAGTCAGATACATGGTCAGGCGATGATTAAGCTCAAAGCAAAAATCAATGACTGGATAAACTAGTAGTAAGTAAATTATAGGTTAAGACCTCACCGGAGGATGTTTTGGATAAAAACATGAAAATTCTTGTTGTTGATGATTTCTCTACAATGAGACGTATTATAAAAAATCTGTTGCGTGACCTAGGGTTCACGAATGTTCAAGAAGCTGACGATGGTTCTACAGCATTACCTATGTTGCAAAATCAGGTTTTTGACTTTGTTGTAACCGATTGGAACATGCCAGGCATGCAGGGTATTGACTTGCTAAGAGCCATTAGAGCTGACGAAAAATTAAAACATATTCCGGTTTTAATGGTGACGGCAGAAGCTAAAAAAGAACAAATAATAGCGGCAGCGCAAGCAGGTGTTAATGGCTATATTGTTAAGCCATTTACTGCTGGTACTTTGAAAACTAAATTAGAAAAAGTGTTTGAACGCTTAGGTTAATGAGAGGAGAGGCTTATGTCAGCACCAGCTGCGCCTCAAATTACTTTAGAACAAGCTCGTCAGCTCGTCGTTTTTTTAGAAAACGGTGAGCAAGATAAAGCAGATCAATTAATTTTAGATACTGCCTCTCAAGAGCAATCGCAGCTTTTTGCTGAAGTAGGTAAGTTAACACGCCAATTACACGAAGCCCTTAAAAGCTTTGAACTTGATACGCGTTTAACCGATTTAACCACTGATGCAATTCCGGATGCGAAAAAGCGCTTAAACTATGTCATGGAAATGACAGAAAATGCAGCTAATAAGACAATGGATGCGGTCGAAGCAAGCCTCCCTATTGCGCAGCAGCTAGCAGATGAAATTGCACATATTAAGCCTACTTGGGATAGGCTTATGAACCGTGAGATAGAGCTGGGCGAGTTTAAAACCTTATGCCACAGCATCGACAAGTTTATGAACAGCTCTCATCATAAAACCGATGAGTTGCAAACTTTAATGACCAATGTACTAATGGCGCAGGATTTTCAAGATTTAACCGGCCAGGTTATCCGCCGTGTAATTGAATTAGTCAGAGAAGTAGAAGAAAGTTTAATCCACCTTTTAACAGCATTTGCTGCACAAGATGACAGCATTGCTGAAAGTAAAGAACAACAAGAAACAGAAGAACAGGTTGCCGCACAAACATTAGCAGGTCCTGAAGGCCCTATTATTGATAAAGAGTCGCGAAATGATGTTGTATCTGACCAAGACGAGGTCGATGACCTATTATCAAGTTTGGGCTTCTAAGAGGAGAGTAACTGCATGAGCTTTGAAGTCGATGAAGATATTTTACAAGACTTTCTTGTAGAGGCTGGAGAAATCCTAGAGCTTTTATCTGAACAGTTAGTTGAGCTAGAAAATAACCCAGAAGATACTGAGTTACTAAATGCTATTTTTAGGGGCTTTCATACCGTAAAAGGGGGAGCAGGCTTTTTAGCTATGACTGAGCTTGTTGATGCCTGTCATGGTGCTGAAAACGTATTTGATCTCTTACGCCAAGGGGTTAGAACTGTTAATTCAGAATTAATGGATGTGATTTTACAAGCACTAGATACCATTAATGAAATGTTTGCCACTATTCAAAACCGCGAACAGCCAGACCCAGCAGACCCTCAATTATTAGAAACCCTTCATAAACTCGGCCAACCGCCTACGGATGACGAGCTTACTGAAACAGCCCCCGAAGTTGTTGAACAAGAACCCGCAGCTCCCGTTAGCGCAGAAGATGATGAAGACCCATTTGCATTTGATGAACTATTTGATGTGGCAGGTTCAAGCCCTTCAGCAGATAGCACGCAAATTGATGAAATTACAGAAGATGAATTTGAAAGCTTACTCGATGAGCTACACGGCAAAGGCCAAAGCCCGGTGTCGCAACCAAGTGCAAGTGCAAGTGCAGAGCCAGATTCAAGTTCAGATATTACCGATGATGAATTTGACAGTTTATTAGATGAATTACACGGTGTAGGTAGTTTTGGTCCTGTTGCAGGAGATACCTCAAGTAGTGAGCCAGAAGTAAAACACACAGCACCACCAGCGGCTGTTACAAATGATAGCGGTGATGATGAAATCAGCGATGATGAATTTGAAGCACTGCTTGATGAACTGCACGGTAAAGGCGCCGCACCAGAATCAAAAGAAGCTGACACACCTGCACCGCAGCCACCTAAGGCTGCACCTGTAGCACAAACGCCAGTAAAACCTACGCCAGAAAAGCCTACGCCAGCACCTGCAGCAAAACAAGCTCCGGCGGCAAAAGCCGCTGCGCCTACACCTAAAGTGGCTGAAAAACCAGCGAGTAGCGCTGCACCTAAAAAAGCTACGCCTCCACCTGCTGAAACAACAGTACGTGTTGATACAAAGCGTTTAGACCAAATAATGAATATGGTTGGCGAGTTGGTATTAGTACGAAATAGGTTGGTCAGTTTAGCGACCAATACAGACAGTGAAGCGATGGGTAAGGCGATATCAAATCTTGATGTGGTCACTGCTGATATTCAAGGTGCAGTAATGCAAACGCGAATGCAGCCTATCAAAAAAGTGTTTGGCCGATTCCCTCGCGTAGTACGTGACTTAGCCCGTAGCTTAAATAAAGAAATTGATTTACAGCTTGTAGGTGAAGAAACCGATTTAGATAAAAACTTAGTTGAGGCACTGGCCGATCCGTTGGTGCATTTAGTACGAAACTCAGTTGACCATGGTATTGAAATGCCAGCAGCGCGTGAAGCTGCGGGTAAGCCTAGAACTGGTAACGTTACATTATCGGCTTCGCAAGAAGGCGACCATATTTTGTTAACCATTAAAGATGATGGTGCAGGTATGGATGCGGAAAAACTGAAAAAAATAGCGATCAGTAAAGGCGTTATTGACCATGATCAGGCAAGTCGCTTATCAGATACAGAAGCGTATAACTTAATATTTGCACCAGGCTTTTCGACCAAAGAAGAGATATCTGATATTTCTGGCCGTGGCGTAGGCATGGATGTAGTAAAAACTAAAATTACGCAGCTTAATGGCTCTGTGAGTATACAGTCAGAGTTGGGCGTAGGGACTATTTTAGAGATAAAAGTACCATTAACACTGGCTATTTTACCTACGCTGATGGTTATTGTTGGTGAGCAAACGTTTGCGTTACCACTTGCTGGTGTGAGTGAAATATTCCACTTAGATTTAACCAAAACCAATGTGGTAGATGGTCAGCTTACAATTATTGTTCGTAAAAAAGCGATACCGCTATTTTACTTAGAGCATTGGCTAGTCAAAGGTGCTGATTGTTCTCAGCGAAAAGCGCAAGGTCATGTGGTAATTGTACAAATAGGTACTCAGCAAGTTGGCTTTGTGGTTGATTCATTAATTGGCCAAGAAGAAGTTGTTATTAAGCCTCTTGATGCGTTATTACAAGGTACGCCTGGAATGGCTGGTGCAACAATTACATCTGACGGTGGCATTGCGCTGATTCTGGATGTACCTAATATGCTTAAGCATTACGCAGGATAAAATGTAGGCATACCTGTGTATGCCTACACATAAATTTAATAAGAGAGCGCAATGGCCGTAAAAGTTTTAGTTGTTGACGATTCCAGTTTTTTTCGCCGTCGAGTAAGCGAAATTCTTGAACAAGACAGCGGTATTGAAGTAATAGGTTTTGCTGTTAACGGTAGAGAAGCCGTAGAAAAAACAGCGCAGTTACGTCCAGATATGATCACCATGGATGTAGAAATGCCTGTGCTTGATGGTATTAGCGCAGTAAAAGAAATTATGGCGAGTAACCCAACGCCAATACTTATGTTTTCTTCATTAACCCGCGACGGTGCAACCGCAACTTTAGATGCACTTGATGCCGGAGCTATGGACTTTTTACCGAAAAAGTTTGAAGACATTGCACGAAATAACGAAGATGCAATCAAGTTATTACAAGCCAAAGTGAAGGAAATTGGTCGCAGGCGTGCACCACGCCCTGTTAGGCCATTAACATCAAGTAAGACTACTGCTCCACCTGCAAGCAAACTAGCCACAACAAGCTCATCGCTTAAACAACCTGATAGAAGCTTTCAACGTGCTGCCCCAGTGCAGACAACAACTACACCCAGTATGCCCACGCGTGCCAGCGGTAAACACTATCAAATAGTGGCTATTGGCACTTCAACTGGCGGGCCAGTTGCTTTACAAACTATATTAACCCAATTACCTGCTAACTTTGCACACCCTATTTTGTTAATTCAGCACATGCCGGCGGCATTTACGCCTGCGTTTGCGGCACGTTTAAATAGCCTTTGCAAAATACGCGTTAAAGAAGCGCAACAAGGTGACAGGCTAGAAGCCGGCACAGCCTACTTAGCACCTGGTGGACAGCAAATGATGGTAGAGGGGCGAAGTGGTAACAAAACGTTGCGTGTATTTGAAGATAATAGTGAACGAATAAGCTACAAACCAAGCGTTGATGTGACTTTTGCAAGTGTTGCTAAAAGCTACCAAGGAGACGTACTTGCTATTGTTTTAACCGGCATGGGCGCTGATGGACGTGATGGCGCGCGAATGCTTAAGCAATCTGGCGCAACCATTTGGGCGCAAGATGAAAAAAGCTGTGTGGTATACGGTATGCCTCAAGCTATTGCCAACGCTGGGCTTGCCTCTGAGCATTTAGCGTTAAACGACGTAGCAGCAAGAATAAAAAGAGAGACTGGTTGTGGATAAGCTCTCTGTTGTAGGGTTAATCATTGCGCTGGGCGCTATAGCGATTGGTTACTCTTTAGAGGGTGGCGTTGTCACGGCGTTATTTAATGGCCCTGCACTTATTATTGTACTTGGCGGCACCTTAGGGGCTGTTATGTTGCAAACGGCGACAAGCACCTTTAAAAAAACGCTAAGCATGAGCCATTGGGTATTTTTTTCACCCCAGTACAATATTGAGCAAGCCATAGAGCAAATTAAAACGTGGTCGCATAAAGCTCGCCAGGAAGGGTACTTAGCGCTTGAAAAAGAGGCACTTAGTCACCCAGATCCTTATGCAGCAAAAGGGCTTAGTTTACTAGTAGATGGGTGTTCGGAGCAAAAGCTACGCGACACCTTAGAAATAGATTTAATGCTTGAACGAGACCGCTTACTTGAAGCAAGTAGAGTGTACGAAGCCATGGGCGGATATAGCCCAACTATAGGCATTTTAGGGGCTGTACTTGGTCTTATTCAAGCAATGTCATTTATTACTGACCCTCAAAAGCTAGGTGCAGGGGTCGCCACCGCATTTATTGCAACAATATATGGGGTGGGTTTAGCTAACTTATTATTTTTACCTATGGCCAATAAGCTTAAGCAGCGAGTGGAGCAAAAAATGCTTTACCATGAAATGATGGCCGAAGGGGTGATTGCTATAAGCCTTGGCGAAAGTCCTATTAACATAGAATTAAAGCTTGAAGCTTATCGCACAGAGCGCCCTAATGTCGTGGTAGAGTAACTTTTATGTTACGCCGGCGCTTACGTCAATCAGCTGAAAAAAATCAACATACAGAACGTTGGTTAGTCTCTTATGCTGATTACATGACCATTATGTTTGCCTTTTTTGTGGTTATGTATGCCATTGCCATAAATAAAGAAGAAAGTTTTCAAATCCTCTCCGACTCCCTAGAACAGGTTTTTGACAAATCAGCAAGACAACAATCGCAACAAGGTGAGGGCGTGACAGGCGAAGGGCTACTTACTGACCGTGTTACCCCAGAGCAAGAGATATTGTACGGTGAGAGCATTCAAAAACAGGAGTCTGGCCCAGAGCTGCTAGATGGACATAGTGATACAAGCAATATAAAACAAAAACATTTAGGTAAACCACTCGATAGTTTGTTAACTAAACTACATTCAGCACTTATTGATGAAATTCGTGATGGAGAAGCCAGTTTAGAGCTCAACCAAGATTGGCTTATTATTGAGCTGAGTTCAGGAATGCTGTTCTCAAGTGGTAGCTCTGTGGCCCATGCGCGAGCTAAGCAAGTCGTAAAAATTGTAAAAGATATTATTGCCCCAGTAGATAACTACATAAGGGTAAGAGGTTACACAGATAACGAAAGTATTCGCAATGAAATGTTTCGCTCTAACTGGGAGTTGTCAGTTGCACGGGCGACCTCTATTTTAGTTGAATTAGAAACGTTAGGAATTAACCCAGCGCGAATGGCAATCGAGGGGTATGGGCAATACTCACCTTTTGCCGATAACGACACCGCAGCGGGTAGAGCAGAGAATCGTAAAGTTGTTATTGCGCTTTCTAAGTATGGCTTAGTACAACAAACCACCGAAAATGAAGCTGAGCCTGATGAGCAAGTGCAACAAGCTGCGCCTGAGCCAGAGGTCGAACTTCCCTCTGATGATAACTCTATTAAAATAATTCGTTTACCTCATGGTGGCATCAGAATCACCACGCGCAATGAACAGTAATTAGGACTTAATGTGAAGATTTGGACAGTAGCAAATCAAAAGGGCGGTGTAGGTAAAACCACAACGGCTGTCAGTCTTGCTGGTATTTTGGCCTTGCAAGGTAAACGCGTATTACTCATTGATACCGACCCTCACGCCTCACTAACGTACTATTTTGGTATTGATTCTGAAGATTTAGAAGTCAGTGTGTACGATATTTTTGCTCGCGGCACCTCAATGCAAAGTGAAGAAATACTTCAAGCATTGTGCCCCTCTACCATGGAAAACCTAGATATATTGCCCGCGACGATGGCTATAGCAACCCTCGATAGAAGTATGGGTAATAAAACGGGGATGGGCTTAATTTTAAAAAAAACACTTGCAAAAATTAGTGAACATTACGATTATGCGCTGCTTGATTGCCCGCCAGTTTTAGGTGTTTTAATGGTGAACGCATTAGCCGCCAGCGAACGTATTTTAGTGCCTGTGCAAACTGAGTTTTTGGCGCTCAAAGGGCTTGATAGAATGATGCGCACTATGGAATTAATGCAAAGCTCTCAAGCGAAACAGTACCAATATACTATAATCCCTACTATGTATGATAAGCGCACAAAAGCGTCGCTTGAAGCCTACAAAACGTTACAAAATACATATAAAGATAAAGTATGGCCAGGGGTGATCCCCGTTGATACAAAGTTTAGAGATGCAAGCCTTGCACAAAAGGTACCCATAGAGTTTTGCCCACGTTCGCGTGGGGTTTACGCTTATAAAGCGTTATTAGATTATTTAATTGGACAAGGTTAATGAATGAGTAAGCAATTATTTGCTAATGAAAAAGTAATGACTCAATACTTAGGGGCGCTATTATGCGAAGACGAACCTGAGGAAAACCTTGAGCCTGTAGCAAAGCTACTTGAGCAAGTACCTAGTGCCTTACAAAACGACGAAGTACTTTTAAAGCCCAAAGCGCAATTAAAAGTAACCGAGCAGCTTTATTCTGAGCAAGTAAAAGAGAGTAATAGCGAGGCTGACGCCACTATTTCGCCACCGGCACCTATTGAGCCTGAGCCAGTAGAGACAGCTGAGGTGCAAACCCAGTTAAGTACAGAACCTGCTCCTTTATTACATAGCCAAGAAGATTACTTTGAAGGTGAATTTCAGGCTCTGTTTTTTGAAGTGGCTGGCTTAACATTGGCTGTTCCTTTGAAAGCGCTTGGAGGAATTCATCAATTAGGTGAAGTAAATCATTTATTTGGTAAGCCAAAGTGGTTTAAAGGCGTTATGCTTAATAGAGATGAAAAGCTAAACGTAGTTGATACTGCCCGTTGGGTAATGCCTGAAAAGTACGATGAAAAGTTAGAGGCGTCTCTTAATTATCAGTATTTAATAACCTTAGGCGATAGCAACTGGGGTTTATTGGCCGAAAAGTTAATAAATAACATTACATTGAGTAAAGAAGATGTAAAATGGCGAAAAAACAGTGGCAAACGCCCTTGGCTTGCCGGTGTTATTAAAGAAAAAATGTGTGCTTTAATAGATGTAGATAATTTAAATGCACTATTAGAAAAAGGCTTAGATAGCCGTCAGTAGTAACGACCATTACGGGGTAACAGCATGAGCGAAGATAGACTATTATCAGCGAATAAAAACGCAGATAACAACGATGAGATTTTACAGTGGGTAACGTTTAAGCTTGAAGAAGAAACGTATGGCGTAAACGTAATGCAGGTGCAAGAAATTTTACGTTATACCGAAATTGCCCCAGTACCTGGTGCACCTTCATACGTTATTGGCATTATAAATTTACGTGGTAACGTAGTCACTGTTATTGATACTCGTGCACGCTTTGGTTTGCCTGCTGCAGATGCAACTGATAACTCTCGCATTTTAATTATTGAAGCAGAAGAGCAAGTAATTGGTATTTTAGCTGATAGTGTTTCTGAAGTTGTGTATTTACGCAGCTCTGAAATAGACAGCGCCCCAAATGTTGGTACCGAAGAAAGCGCTAAGTTTATCCAAGGTGTATGTAACCGCGATAACGAATTACTTATTTTAGTCGATTTAAATAAATTACTTAGCGATGACGAATGGGATGAGTTAAGCGATATTTAAGCTTTACCACTAAAATTATGTTGTTACTCAGTATTGCAATAGCAGCGCTAGGGATAGGTTTAATATCGCTGGCGCTAATTGTTGCATTAAAAAATAAACAGTCGGCGGAGCTTAATGCGGTATCACAGCAATTAAAAGATACCTCAGAGCAAACACATATATTACGCAGTGAAGTGTCTGAGCTCAGAACAGGGCTTTTAAGTATTGGTAAGCGCGTACTTGAAGTTGAGCAACAAAATCAAGAGTTGATGCAACAACAAGCTGCCCAAAAATATGATGACCCAGACGCAAAAATATATTCTCGTGCTGTTAAAATGGTTGAGCTTGGCGCAGATTTAGATGAGGTGATACGCGAGTGCGAGCTTCCTAGGGCTGAGGCTGAACTATTATTTTCGTTACATAAACAAAAAGACGCCTAGCGTCTTTTTTGCTTTTAACTACACGTAATACCAATGTGCAGTAATACTTAATAAAGGGGGAGATATAATTCATCCACCTAGTTATGCCTTTACATTTAGCTTACCTTGAAAGTCTTGCCAGCCAGGTGGGAACTGCCCACGAAGCACGTACGAAAAAGCAATCAATTCAGCAATAACATAATAAAGCTCTTTAGGTATTTCCTCTCCTAATTCTAAGTGAGAGAGTGTTTTAGCAAGTGCTTCATCTTGGTGGATCATAATGCCTTTTTGTTTCGCTGCTGCGATTATTTCATCGGCCAACTCGCCAAACCCTTTTACACTTACCGCGGGGGTATTTCCTGCTTCATACAACAGGCCAATCGCGGATTTATTATTTGCTGCTAAATTAGAGGTGTCAGTCATGTTAAACCTTAATATTTATAATGGCATGCGATTGATAAAACGCTTGATGACTAGCATCTCCGCGTTTTAAGTTTAGCTCGCCAACTTGCAAGCCATGCTGAGCTAATTTAGCCCTGAGGCTATCTAAATGAGGGTGTGCAATTGCACTTACTTCTTGGCTAGAGGCAAGCAGCTGGCAATCGAGCGCTTTGTCCATAAGCTCAGCCACTATTTGTAATTGCCCTTGCTGTGCATAATCAAAATTTAATCTAACAAACCACACGTTTTTTTCGGTTTTATCTACACTGGCTTTTTTATATTGCCCTAAGGTTATCTCTGTTTGTCCCGCTTCAGGAGGAAGTTTCATCGGAAATAAAAACTGTGCTAGCGGGTTTGTGTCGCTTTGTTGGTTTGGCGTAGTTACTTGTACTTGGCTAAGGGTATTTTTAACTTGTAGCAGCTCTGGGGCAAGCTCTTGTATTTGTGTTTGTTGAAGTTGCTCTAATAGTTTATCCGCGCCATTACCTACTTTAAAAGTAGGTAAAAGCACATTAAGTAGGGCATCCACGCCTGTGTGGTTATTAAACGTTAGCGAAGTACTTGGTTGGCTTATTATTGGCGCCGCTAAAATAGTAACCGCAAGTTGCTCAAGCCCTTTTGTAAAGCTACTTTGTAGTGTGTCGTTTGGCGTAGTAAGCGGCTGTAAGGTACTTAAAAGCTCTCGCTGTATTGTGGCTGGGTGCACATTAGTACTGGAGACCATTCTATTAAAAGCTTGATTTACTAAACGCGTAAGATCAGGTGTATTTTGTGTCGCTTTACTTGCTATGTCAGTAATTTGGCTACTCAACAATGTCTTAGGGTTGGAAGCACTATTTGGGCGCTCACTCTCTGTTGGCAAATTTAAAAGCGAGGTTAAAAGTTTAGCTTCTGTTGGTTTTAACTGCTGACTTACAGTTGTGTTAAAAAGCGAGTGAGACAAGCTGGGTTGATTGGGAGTATTTACCTGTGAAGTTGTGGCATGTAGTGTTTTTAAACTCAGCGGCGCAGAAGCGTTGCCTTGCGTACTTACATTTGTTGGTTGGGCGCTCACTGCTTGGGGCTGAGCTGTATTGTTTGCTGATTGCCATAACGTCACACTCGCCTTTAATTGCTGGGTTATTTGCACTAAAGGAGGCAGCTGCGCAAAGTGTTTAGCTAAAGGGCTGTTAGGGGTAAAAGAATGATTAGCCACTTCTGCGGTTATATTTAGCTTGCTTAAATTAGGGTTTGTTAGCGTGTTTATTGGTGTCGGCGTTTTATTTACATCAAACTTAGCTTGTTGAGCCTGCAAAGGTGACGTTTTACTCGCAAAGGGTTTGTTTTCAAAGTATTTAACGGCATCGTTAATTCGCGTTTTTAAATCGCTAAAGCTACTTTGTAACCACGACTTTATAGGGCTTTGTGCACTTAACTGCGGGCTTGTTTTATCAGCGGGGGTACTGGCTGCATTTTGCTGCTGTGATAAAACCAAGTCGGTAAAGGGTTTACTAAATGAGTTATTAAGTGCGACCTGCATTTTAGGTAAGTTAGTTTTAATGAGCAGCTTATCTGCTTGATTGGTAATATTGACTGCCACGGGCTTGCTAGGCAATTCACTAAGCTGTTTATTGGTTATCGGGGTTGTGAACGAGCCGCTATGCTGAGGGTGCGAAATAATAGCTAATTTAGGCGTTGCTTGTAGTTGCGCGCTGGGCAGTAAGTTAGTTAATAGCTGCGAAATTTTATGCTGGCTGAGAGTTTGAGTATGAACAGTGTCAGCAAAGCGGTTAATAACATTTATTTGTGCGCCTTTATTGGTTGTATTAATAAGTACCTGTAATGGCTGCTCGGTATTTAACAGCTGTGCGGTTTCTTTGTTAATTGCGATACTGGCATTAAGGCTAGGTATCATAAGTTGCGGTGACGGCGAAAGCTGTACATTGACTGGCAAGGGTTTACTTTGTATTTCACTACCGGTACTAACATAATTTAAAAAACGCTGCAGTTGTGATGCGTTGTTAAGTGTAATATTGGTATTGTGGGGAGTAATATTTAGCTGCTTTCCATCAGCGCTGAGCTGTATGTTAGCACTTGCTATTTTGTCTGTATTTTGAGGGGCATGCGTTATGCCTAAGCGTAGTGTTTGCCAGTGTTTATCAATTAAAACATCGAGTGTAATTGAGCCTTTTGAAAACTGAATATTTTTAGCCGCAAGTACCTGCTCGGGTAATTGTACTAATTCGTGCGAAGTGCTCGGGGCGCTTTGGTTATTAACCAATGAATTAGATAATGTGATTTGCGTTGGATTATTCATTATTTTAAATCAAGTTTTCGCTAATTTTCGTGAATCGATTTTAAAGCAATATTCGTATTACCCTATCATTATGGTAGACTAACGCCTAATTTTTGGCATAGAGAAACGTCATCTTGTTACACATTAAGTCCGTCACCTGCATCAAGCAAGAACGTTGTTTGTTTGCGGATCTTAATTTTAGCCTAAATAGCGGTCAAATCATGCAATTAGCAGGTCCTAACGGGGCTGGCAAAACATCATTATTGCGTATTGTCGCAGGCTTTAGTGTGCCTGATGAAGGCGCTATTTTTTATAACCAGCAAGCTATTACCAAGCATTATGAAGAGTACGCCACAGACCTGCTATTTATAGGCCATAAAACCGGTGTCAATGTGCAGCTCAGCGCATTGGAAAACGCACGCCATTGGTTACACATTAACGGCTATACAAATGAGCCCGACTTATATCCAATTTTAGCTAAGCTTGGCTTAGTGGGCCTTGAAGATGTGCCGGTAAGAATGCTCTCTGCAGGGCAGCAGCGTCGTGTCGCTTTAGTGCGATTATGGTTAAGCGATGCAAAACTATGGGTGCTTGATGAACCCTTTACTGCACTTGATAAAAATGGCGTTGCATTTTTACAACAACGTTTTTCTGAGCATTTAAAAAGTGGTGGCGCTATTTTACTAACAACCCATCAAGATTTAACAACACAGTTTGAAAACCTACAAACGGTGACCTTGGAGTATCGTTACTGATGACTCGTCAACATTCATATTGGCTGCTGTTTAGTGCGGTATTTAGTAAAGATGTAAAGCTTGCGTTTCGCCAGCGTGCTGAAATTATCAATCCTATCTTGTTTTTTCTCATTGTTATTTCTTTATTTCCGTTAGCAATTGGCCCAGAGCCCGGTCTATTAAACAGAATGGCGCCAGGTATTATTTGGGTAGCAGCTTTGCTCTCTACCATGCTTGGACTCGATAAATTATTCAGAGACGACTATAACGATGGCTCGTTAGAGCAGTTAATTGCTTCATCGTACCCGCTATCACTCACCGTGTTGGCTAAAGTCGCGGCGCATTGGGTTGTTACCGGTTTACCATTAGTATTAATGACACCGTTATTTGCTTTATTGCTTAATTTAGAGAGCTCTGCGCTGTTAGCGACCGTATTAACATTATTATTAGGCACGCCATTATTAAGCTTTATTGGTGCAATTGGGGCTGGCCTTACTGTGGGATTACAAAAAGGCGGCATTTTAATGAGCCTATTAGTGTTGCCTTTGTATATTCCTGTTTTAATTTTTGCAACGTCAGCCATTGATACCAGTACTATGTCGCTGGATTATAGCGGGCAGCTTGCCATTCTTGGGGCCATGTTAGTAGTTGCTATTATGTGCGCACCCATCGCCATATCGTCAGCATTAAAAGTGAGTGTAAGTTAATATGTGGAAGTGGTTACATCCCTACGCAAAAGCAGAGCGCGCATATCAATTATGTAATACGTTACTGCCTTATTTTGCCGTTGTTACGGTTATAAGTATGCTTGTTGGTTGGATTTGGGGCTTAGGTTTTGCACCAGCTGATTATCAACAAAAAGACAGCTACCGTATTATTTTCATTCATGTTCCATCGGCTATTTTGTCTATGGGCGCATACTCTTCTATGGCTATAGCAGCTATTGTCGCTTTAGTGTGGCAATTACGTAACGCTGAACTTGCTGTAATTGCGATTGCCCCAGTGGGAGCATGTGTTACAGCTATTGCCTTAATTACCGGCGCTGCATGGGGTAAACCTATGTGGGGTGCTTGGTGGGTATGGGATGCACGTTTAACCTCTGAACTTATTTTATTGTTTTTATACTTAGGCGTGCTGTCGCTTTACCATGCCTTTGAAGATAAAAAATCAGCAGGGCGCGCAGCGTCTATTTTAGCCATTGTAGGGGTAATTAATTTACCTGTTATTCACTACTCCGTAGAGTGGTGGAACACTCTGCACCAAGGCGCAACAATCACAAAGCTTGATACAAAAGCCATTGACCCAAGTATGTTTTGGCCGCTTATGGTAAATATTTTAGCGTTTGCAGCGTTTGTGGGCACTGTAACGTTAATTCGCCTTAAAAATGAAATATTACAACGTGAAAAGCATCGACCTTGGGTTCGAGCCTTGTTAAGTAAGGGGTAAATTATGCAGTTTGACTCTTTTTCTGATTTTATTGCAATGGGAGGCTACGGGTTTTACGTGTGGCTTTCATTTGGTACATGCGCCTTAATTTTGTTAGGCATTTTATTTAGCTCTTTACGTGATACAAAACGTATTATGGCCTCAGTAGAGCAGCAAGTTGCGCGCGAAGCGCGAATTAAAAAAGCGAAGCAGGAACAAATCTCATGAACCCAAGACGTAAAAAACGCCTATTGGTAATTATTGCAGTACTGTTTGGTATTGGTGCCTCTGTAGGCCTAGTGCTTTATGCGCTACAAGAAAACATAAACTTATTTTATACACCAAGCGAGCTAATAGACGGCAAAGGCCCAGATAAAGAAAAACCGCAAATAGGGCAAAAGTTGCGTATTGGCGGTATGGTTGTGCCGGGTTCTGTCATTCGTAATGAACAAAGTTTAGAAGTCAGCTTTAAACTGATTGATACCGGGCCATTAGTAACAATTAAATACCAAGGCATTTTGCCTGACTTATTTCGCGAAGGCCAAGGTATTGTAGCGCAAGGTGTGCTTGTAGAACCAAACGTGATTGAAGCTTTTGAAGTACTGGCTAAGCATGATGAAGAATACATGCCAGCAGAAGTAGCAGAAGCCGTAAAAGGAATTAAACACGAAAAACCAAAATACAACCTAGATAGCGGTAGCTAATATGATCCCAGAACTTGGTTATTTTTCTTTAACGCTTGCCATGGTGCTAAGCGTTTTACTGTGTATTTTTCCGCTATGGGGCGCGCATACCGGTAATCTTCGTTTAATGCGTGCGGCCCCGTCTTTAGCCGTTGGGCAATTTGCTTTTGTACTTCTCTCGTTTGCTGCGCTTATCTATGCCAGCTTAACAGATGACTTTACGGTATCTTATGTGGCGTATCATTCAAGTAGTACGTTGCCTTGGTATTATAAAATTACCTCTACGTGGGGTGGGCACGAAGGCGCTATTTTACTGTGGCTTGTAATGCAAGCAGGGTGGACCGCCGTAGTTGCTATGCGTTCTAAATCCCTACCTTGGGTGTTGCGTGCACGCGTTTTAGGTGTGCTTGGCTTTTTAGGTGTCGGTTTTATGATGTACACACTACTGCTTTCAAGTCCGTTTGAACGCTTACTGCCGTATTTCCCTGTTGAAGGGCGTGATTTAAATCCGCTACTACAAGACCCCGGTATGATCATTCATCCGCCATTACTGTATATGGGATATGTAGGGTTATCGGTTGCGTTTTCATTTGCTATTGCAGCACTTTTAACAGGTAAACTTGATAACACCTGGGCTAAATGGTCTCGCCCATGGACGATGACTGCTTGGGGCTTTTTAAGTTTAGGAATAACCATAGGCAGCTGGTGGGCTTACTCTGAGCTTGGCTGGGGTGGCTGGTGGTTTTGGGATCCGGTAGAAAACGCATCGCTTATGCCCTGGCTAGTCGCTACGGCTTTATTGCACTCTTTGAGCGTGACAGAAAAGCGCGGTGTATTTAAATCGTGGACTGTGCTGCTTGCCATCGCTGCATTTTCCCTAAGCTTATTAGGCACATTTATTGTTCGCTCAGGCATTATTGTATCGGTGCATGCATTTGCCACTGACCCCGATAGAGGTTTATTCATTCTAGCCTTTTTAGGCATTGTTGTTGGCGGCGGTTTATCGTTGTATGCGCTGCGCGTATCACAAGTTAAAAGCGAAGGCCGTTACAAGTTTGTATCACGCGAAGTGGCCTTATGGCTCAACAACATATTTTTAGTGGTAGCCACATTAATTGTTCTTTTAGGTACTTTGTTACCTATGGTGCATAAAGAAATGGGCCTAGGCAGTATTTCTATTGGCGAACCGTTCTTTAATAAAATGTTTGCCATTTTATTAGTACCATTTGCCATATTAATGGGAATAGGGCCTTTTCTTCGTTGGAAACAAAACAAGTGGGCTGTACTACAAAATAAAGTATTAATAGGTGTGTTAATAAGTGTTGTTATTACCTGTGCGTGGTTGTTCTCAAGCTACGATGTCGTAAAACCACTTACATTATTAGCAACCACATTAGGTGTATGGGTTGCAGTCTCTACTGCCATAGATTTATACGCCAAGGCGTCGGTTCACGGGACGCTAAAAGAAGGCATTAAACGTTTAGGTATTAGCTACTGGGCTATGGTGCTAGGTCACGTTGGTTTAGCATTTGTTATTGCAGGCGTAACACTTACTTCGGCGTACTCGGTGGAGCGTGATGTTTCTATGAAGCAAGGCGATATTGTCACGCTTAACCAATACGAATACCGATTTGATGGCGTTAAATCAATACGCGGCCCTAACTACAGTGGGCATGCTGGTGTAGTGTCGGTATTCAATAACGATAAGCTAGTGACTGAGTTACATGCAGAAAAACGCAAATACGATATTGGTATGCAATTTATGACCGAAGCGGCAATTGATGCCGGCTTTACTCGCGACCTATATTTAGCGCTCGGTGAGCAATTAAGTAAAGGGGCATGGTCACTGCGTATTTATCACAAACCGTTCGTGCGTTGGATGTGGATAGGCGGTGTACTTATATCGCTTGCAGGGTTTATGATTTTATTCGATAAACGCTACCGTACATCAGCAAGTACACGCAAAAAAGCGTTGGAGAATGCGTAATGAACCGTAAAATTTTAGCTTTAGCACCGTTATTAATATTCATATTTTTATGTGTATTTTTGTATCAAGGTTTGTTTGCCAACCCGCGTGAAATTCAAACCGGACGACTAGGCCAAACGATGCCTGCGTTTAACCTGCCTGATTTAATGCAAGATGATAAGCGCTGGACAGATGAAAGCCTAAAAGGCGAAGTTTATTTACTTAATGTATGGGGGACTTGGTGCCCTACATGTTTAGTTGAACTAGGGTATTTAACTAAGCTACGCGAGCAAGGCGTAAAAATTATTGGTTTGTACTATGTACAAGGGTACGATGCCGATTTTGATGGCCCATTTGATATGCAGGCTTTGCGCACCGATGTGAGCGATATGCTCAGCCGTGCTGGCGACCCATACCAATTTAATATTTTAGACTTGCACCGTACCTTGTCACTTGATTTAGGTGTATCAGGTGCCCCTGAAACATTTTTAGTGGATAAAACGGGTAAAATTTTATTACACCATACAGGGGATCTAAACCCGCGCGTATGGCGTGCTAAATTTGCCCCTGTTATGCAGGAGCTAAATTAATGCGAGTGTTTTTATTAACCCTGAGCTTTTTTATAAGTATGGCAGTGTATGCCGAGCAAGATCGCTACCAGTTTGACAATAACCAACAAGCTGTGCGCTTTGAAGAGTTAACCAAAGAGCTCAGGTGCCCTAAATGTCAAAACCAAAATATTGCAGACTCTGATGCCATTGTTGCAAAAGATTTACGCGACAAGGTACTCGCGTTGGTAAAAGAAGGTAAAACAAAAGACGAAGTAATCGATTACATGATAGACAGATACGGTTACTTTGTTCATTACGATCCGCCTGTAACACCAGCCACATTAGTACTTTGGGTTTTACCTGTACTTATTGTTATTTTGGGTTTTGGCTTTATTGTAATTCGCCAGCGTAAGGCGTCAGTTAAGCAAACCTGGAACAGCGATGATGAAGCAAAACTTGCTAAGTTAATTGCAGAAAATAAACGTCAGGAGCAAAATTAATGATTTTAATGTGGGCGTGTTTTGCTTTACTCACACTAATTGCACTGGCTTTTATTATGTTGCCTTTTTTAAAAAAAGAGCGCGTGCAAACCATTACTCACAATGCTAATGCAGAATTGATCAGCATTTACGAGCAGCGTTTAGTTGAGCTGCAAAACGACTTAGACAATCAACGTATTGATGCACAAAGCCACAGTGAATCGGTTATTGAGCTAAAACGTCGTTTATTGAACGAGCTTTCACCAGAAAAATCGCTTAATAGCAAAGGTAATAACCGTATTTTTGCTTTAACAGGCGCAGCATTTTTATTAGCCCTCACCGGTGTTTTTTACACCTTTACAGGGAGCCAGCAGCAAATAGCAGCGTGGTATGATGCAATGGATAACCTTGCAGATTATGGCGAGCGTGCGGTAATGCAAAAAGGTGAGCCTCTAACTCAAAACGAGTTGCAAGCGTTTGCTCTAGCGCTGCGCACTAAGCTTAGTGAGTCAGGCGATGACGAAGTTGCGTGGATGCTGCTTGGACGTGTGGCTATGTCGTTAAACGAATTTGATATGGCGCAGCAATCGTTTGATAAAGCCCTTCGAATGAACCCAGACAACATGCAAGTACTCATTAGCTACAGCCAAGTTTTACTGCTTGAAGGCAGTGAAGAGAACATGACGCGTGCAGCGGGTATGCTATCTAAAGTGCTAAAGGTTGAACCAACAAACCTTGATGCTATTTCTTTATTAGCGCTTATTGCCTATGAGCGCAAGGACTGGCCGCAAGCCAAAGCGGCGTTTGAAGTATTACTGGCAAGCATGGATAAAAGCGATACGCGTTATTCAATGATAGCGCAGCGTATTTCCGATATAGAGCAACAAATGCAAAATGAGGGCTCTGTAATGCCGGTCTCTGCTAATAGTGCTATTAGTGTTACGGTGAGCTTAGCAGATGAGCTTTTCGATAAGCAGCCACAGCAGGGGACTTTATTTATTTTTGCCAAGGCTGCTCAAGGCTCTCCTATGCCATTAGCGGTTGTTAAACTAAATGAATACAGCTTTCCGCTAACGGTGCAACTCACTGATGCTAATGCAATGGTTGATGGGTTAAACTTATCAAGTGCTAAAGATATTGTGATCACAGCGCGGATCTCAATCGATGAGTCAGTTATGCCAAGTAGTGGTGAGTTAGAGGGTCACTCTGAGACACTACAACGTGAAAACGTAAGTGACTACCAACTTCAAATTGATACATTAATACCTTAAGGACATTAGATGTTAAAGCATAGTTTTACTTTTTTATGTTTATTGGTGCTAGCCGGATGTGCACAAGTACCAGAAAACAAAGTTGATGAGCGCGACCCGCTACAAAGCATTAACCGTCCATTGTACGACTTTAATATGGATATTCTTGATGCTTATATTTTACGCCCTGTGGCTGTAGGGTATGTAGAAGTGACCCCTGTGCCTGTACGCAATGGGATTGTTAACTTTACCGATAATATTAGTGCGCCTGTTGATATGATAAACGCAGGGCTACAAGGTAAAGCGGGCAACGCAGGCGTGAGTTTAGCGCGTTTTTTAGTTAACTCTACGGTAGGTGTGTTTGGTATTTTTGATGTTGCAAGTTCACTTGGACTTGAGCTGGTAGATGAAGACTTTGGCCAAACATTGGGCGTGTGGGGCGTTGGCGATGGCGCATATATTATGCTGCCGGCAATGGGACCAACTACAGCGCGTAACTTAACAGGCGATGTCGTTGATAACTTTGTGTTACCAGAAATCGCTCTGACTACGCCTCAAACTATTTTAGTTTTTGCGCTTAAAGCGGTTGAAGCTCGTGCTTCACTTATCCCGCAAGAAGGCCTACTTAATGACTCTCTTGACCCGTATTTGTTTGTTAAAGACATATACTTTCAGCGTCAGCTTTATGAGCTATACGACGGCAACCCACCAATCAAAGAAGAGCCTGAAGATTTTGATGAAGACTTCTTAGAAAGCTTATAAATAACAGCTATAAAAAATGCCAGCAATTGCTGGCATTTTTTATGTGTATTTTGAGCTTAAATAAATAAGCCCTAATGTTTATTATTCTTTAACCATCAGCTGCATTTGCTCATTAACCCACGTTAAGGCGTCATGGTATGCATTGGCAACTTCTTCTCCTAAGTTTAACTGTTTAGCAATTTCGTTGGCGGCTTCCCAATCTGCGTGCTCATAAAACTTAACCAAGTTTAGATACTGAGCAAGCAGGCCTTCGTCATTCAATAGCGCAGCTTTTATCTCTGCAGACAGCGGGAGCTTTTGCATAACGCTTTCCATGGTTTCATCTAAAATAGCGTCCATAAGCGACATCATGCCAGTTAAAAAGGCCATGCCGGTATCTTTAAACTGCCCGTGTGAAATAGCAAGTAGTTCGCCAAATCGTGCACGTGTTAGCGAAAGCCTAATTAGCTCAACAGGTTTATCGGCAGAAACTTGCGCTGCAAATAACAAAGATAACAGCTTTTTAATTTCGTTAGCGCCAAGGACGATGAGTGCTTGTTTGATTGTGTTTATTTCGGCTCTGCGCGCAAACGCAGCTGAGTTTGAATAACGCAATAACTTGTATGATAGATTTACGTCACGTTCAAACACATCGGTTATCTTTTTAAGATCCATTTCAACAGATGAGGTTTCGTAAAGCAGCTCTGCTAATGCCATTTCTGATGGCGGCAGTGCTTTACTTTGTACCATTTCAGGCTTTGAAAAAAAGAACCCCTGAAAATATTCAAACCCAAGCTCAAGAGCTAAATTATAAGCTTCATAGGTTTCTACTTTTTCAGCTAAAAGCTTGATGTGTGGATAGGCTTTAATATCGTTAATTATGGTTTTTATTGCACTTTCATCAGTAGTTAAAAAGTCTATTTTTATAATATCGATAAACGGGTAAAAATGGCGCCATACTGGTTGGTGAATGTAATCATCAAGCGCTAGGGTGTAGCCTTTTTCTTTTAAATCTTTAACAATAGCCAGTAAGCGCTTACCTGGTTGCACTGTTTCAAGGATTTCTACAACGACCGTCTCTTTCCCTAACATAGTAGGGTAACCTTTAAGTAAGGTTTCTAGGGTAAAGTTAATATAGGCGGGTTTGTTGCCAGTTAAATCTTCTAAGCCAAAATTAAACTGACTCCCTTCGATTAGCTTCGTTGTTGCTTCGTCACCGTCTATGTCTGGAAATACATTATCAACGCCATCACGAAATAATAACTCGTATCCAACAAGCTCCTTTTCGCGGTCTAAAATAGGTTGGCGTGCAGCATAAAAATACATAAATAGTTCCGTACAAAATAATAATTATTAGTAATGGTTATAATATATGGCAAAACGTTCGAAATAGCATTAGGTAATTATTATTGATTTAATGAATTGTTATTAAATATTAGCTATATATGTAAATAAATTTACAGTATATCGGGTGTTTGAGGGTTAAATAGTCAATACGGCTGTTTTTTGTTCACTTCAGTGTAACAAGTTGGAGTTATCACCTTTAAGCATGGTATAGTCAAGACGGATGGTTTTTACCCCAATAGTGTCTTTATTATAATATTTTAAGAGTCATTATTAGGATTAAAAGCCTGTTTTATACAACTTTGTGGAGGCGAATTTGGAAACAGGAATGATTATTTCACTGGCATTGTATTTTATAGTCATGCTTGGCATTGGACTTTATGCATACAAACAGTCTACAAGTGATGTATCGGGTTATATGCTAGGTGGACGTAGCTTATCTCCAAGTGTTGCAGCATTATCTGCTGGCGCATCGGATATGAGCGGTTGGATTTTAATGGGCTTACCTGGCGCTATGTTCGTTACTGGCTTTAGTAGCACATGGATAGCAATAGGCTTGGTTATTGGTGCGTGGTTAAACTACTTTTTAGTTGCGCCTCGTTTGCGTGTTTACACTGAAAAAGCAAACGACTCAATCACAATCCCAGACTACTTCTCTAATCGTTTTAATGATAAATCAAACCTTTTACGTGTAGTTTCAGCGGTAGTAATTATTGTGTTCTTTACGCTTTATACATCATCAGGTGTTGTAGCAGGCGGTAAATTGTTTGAAAGCTCGTTTGGCTTAAGTTACGAAATGGGTTTATACATCACCACTGGTGTTGTTGTTTTATATACCTTATTTGGTGGCTTCTTAGCAGTTAGCTTAACTGACTTTGTGCAAGGCTGTATTATGTTTATTGCCTTGATACTGGTACCGACCGTTGCTTACTCTTTATTAGATCAACCGCTAGAGTCAACACTTCATAGCGTTAACCCCGATATGCTTAATTGGATAGGTGCAGGCTCTGCATTAGGGATTATTTCAGCAATGGCGTGGGGCTTAGGCTACTTTGGTCAACCGCATATTATTGTACGTTTTATGTCGGTGCGTAGCGTAAAAGATATGCCAACGGCTCGCCGTATTGGTATGACATGGATGATAGTTGCAGCCATTGGTGCTGTGGGTACTGGTTTATTTGGTGCCGCGTACACTTACGAAAACAACATTGTTGTTGAAGACCCAGAAACCATTTTCTTAATTCTTTCTGAGTTATTATTCCACCCATTAATTGCTGGTTTCTTATTGGCGGCTATTTTAGCTGCAATCATGAGTACAATTTCTTCGCAGTTACTTGTTAGCTCAAGTTCGTTAACTGAAGATTTTTACAAAACGTTTTTACGCAAAGAAGCAAGCGACACAGAGCTTGTTACTGTAGGGCGTATTAGTGTAGCAGCAGTTGCTCTATGTGCTATTTACTTAGCGTACGATAGAGACAGCTCAATATTAAGCTTAGTAAGTAATGCATGGGCAGGTTTTGGTGCGGCATTTGGCCCACTGGTTTTATTTAGCCTGTACTGGAAACGCATGAACTTTGAAGGCGCACTAGCAGGTATGGTTGTAGGCGCTGGTACAGTTCTGTTTTGGATTTACTCACCATTTATGATTGATGGACAAAGCTTAAGCAGTTACATGTACGAAATTGTACCAGGCTTTATTTTAGCAAGCATTGCAATTGTCGTTGTAAGCTTAGCGACGAAAGAGCCTGCGCAAAATATTACTGCGCTATTTGATGAGGTTGAAAAAGACCTCTAATCAACCCGTACTGTAGATACGAAAAAGCCACCTAGTTTAACTAGGTGGCTTTTTTATTTGCTATGTGTTGTCCTCAAAATGTGTTTGCTTATTTAGGACATATCAATAACCAATAAGTTATTTAGC
Source organism: Pseudoalteromonas sp. UBA6610 (assembly GCF_002433295.1). Taxonomy (NCBI): domain Bacteria; kingdom Pseudomonadati; phylum Pseudomonadota; class Gammaproteobacteria; order Alteromonadales; family Pseudoalteromonadaceae; genus Pseudoalteromonas; species Pseudoalteromonas sp. UBA6610. The sequence goes on from NZ_DJHW01000061.1 coordinate 73,871, forward strand.
AGGTAATACTGTGCTTTCTACACTACCAAAGCCAATACGGGCATAGCCTGGCTTTTCGCACCAGCCGCGCATAATTACGTTATCGCCATCTTCTAAAAAGCTGCGCTGCTCACCATTACTCAGGGTTATTTTTTCTTTACCACCACGAGAAAGCTCTAATAAAGAACCCGCTTCTTCATGTGTAGGGCCTGACTGCGTGCCAGAGCCGAGCATATCACCTGGCATAAAGTTACAGCCATTTACAGTGTGATGGGTCACCATTTGCGCCACAGTCCAATATGAATGTTTGAAGCTTGAGGCAGAGACCTGCGTAGGTTGGTGGTTTTCATCACGCATTTTTTGAGTCTGAATTTTAACATCCATTTGAATATCAAATGCACCTAGCTCGCGATTAGCGGCAGATTCTAGGTACGGCATTGGCTGAGGATCGTTTTCATCACGTGTCCAGCTAGTTCTAAAAGGTGCAAGTGCTTCAGTGGTGACAATCCAAGGCGATACGGTTGATGCAAAGTTTTTAGCTAAAAACGGGCCTAATGGTTGGTATTCCCATGCTTGTAAATCCCGTGCTGACCAATCATTAAATACACAAAAACCAAATACATGGTTTTCAGCGTTTTCAATGGCGATAGCATCACCCAGCTCATTGCCTTTGCCTAAGTAAATACCGAGCTCTAACTCGTAATCTAGGCGCTTACATGGGCCAAATGATGGAGTATCTGCATCGGGCGCTTTAGTTTGCCCTTTAGGGCGGTGAAACGTTTGCCCCGATACATCAATAGATGAAGAGCGGCCATGATAGCCAATCGGCACCCATTTATAGTTTGGTAAAAGCGGGTTGTCTGGTCTAAACAAGCTACCAACGGCGGTTGCATGGTAAATTGAGGTATAAAAGTCGGTGTAATCACCAATACGACACGGCAGTGAAAACTCTATATCAGCTTGAGCAATAAGGGTACTTTGCATTTCTTTTTGTTGCTGTGCGCCTTCACGCAATGCTTTTGAAAGCGCTAAGCGCAGTGCTGACCAGTATTGCTCCCCTAAACCCATAAATGTATTTAGTGTTGATTCGCTTGCTGCATCTAGGGCTGTTTTAGCATCACCGGTAAAAATGTTTAAGTGGCTCAATTTTGCTAAATCAATAACCTGATCGCCAATAGCAACCCCGCCTCTGAATTCTTCATTTGTATTTTTAGTACGAAATTCTGCAAAAGGTAAATTTTGAATCGGGAAGTCACAGCCTTTAATATTGGCCGACTCTACCCAGCTAGTTAAATTAATGTCGTGGGTTTCGTTAATTTGGCTCATTACTTATCCTTTAGGTTTGATGTTGGGTGCATGCATTTATTTAAGCATACTTGTATCTTGCACCCTACTTTTTAAATATTAAAACGACAAAAAGCAGCGAAGATCGCTGCTTTTAATTTACTCATAAAAGTTATAAAACGCCGCGGCGCTCTTGGTCTCGCTCAATTGACTCAAACAATGCTTGGAAATTACCTTCACCAAAACCACCATCATCTACACGTTGGATCATTTCTATAAAAATAGGTCCAAATAGGTTTTTAGAGAAAATTTGTAATAGGTAGCAGTTTTCACTTTGGCTATCGACTAATATTTGATGCTCGCGAATTTTTTCTTTATCTTCTGCAACCCACGGTACACGGTCAAAAATAGTGTCGTAATACTCAGGAATAATGTCTAAAGTAGCAATGGTCGATTTATCAAGCTTATCAAGCGAGCTAACTAAATCGTCAGTTAAAAACGCGAGGTGTTGTACACCAGGGCCATTATATTCGCCTAAATACTCGTCAATTTGGTTGTTGTTATTGCCTTTACCTTCATTAATAGGAATTGAGAAGGTGCCACAGGGTGATTTTAATGCATACGATAGCAACGCTGTTTTTTGACCTTTAATATCGAAATAGCGTACTTCTGTAAAACCAAACACGTCTTTGTAAAAGTTTGCCCATGTTTCCATAGTGCCTTTGTAAACGTTATTAGTTAAGTGATCTATACGTATAAAGCCTTTATCTTCAACTACATTAGGTGATGATAAATCTTCAAAGTCAGACTCATAAATAGACCCTTTATCACCAAATTGCTCAATAAAGTAAATCAGGCTATCGCCAATACCGTAAATGGCGGGATAAGGTAAGTCTTTATGGGTTGAGTCGGTTGCGGGTTTTGCACCACGTGCTACAGCTGTTTCAAATGCATGCTGTGCATCCTCAACGCGCCAACCCATAGAGCAAATTGCTGGGCCATGACTTTTTGCAAATTCAGCCGAAAAACCATCGCGTTCGTTATTTAGTAAAAAGTGAATGTCGTTTTGGTTGTAATAGACAATATCTTTGCCTTTAAATTTTTTTAATTTTGAAAAACCAAAATCAGTAAACACTTTATCCATGTAGTCTGCATCAGGTGTTGCGTATTCAGTAAACTCAATACCAACTAAACCTAGTGGATTATTTGCTTCACTCATTTTTATTACTCCTGCAATAAATATTGCTACTGCGATTATGTGTTGTTGTCGTGTTGAGCTAGATAATCAACTAGATTTTAAGTTTGGGGAAGAGGGGGAGCAGATTTAGCATTTGAGCAAACTGTAAATTTAATAAGACGTTTACTTAGTCAATAGGTTTATACCTTACGCTTTAGGGTAAACAAGCATGTATTAGCTTGATGCTTTTAGTTTATTAAAGTTTAAGATATTGATATAAATAAATAAAAAAGAGGTTTTATAAAAATAAAACCTCTTTTAAAAATGTAGCTACGTAATGTTTTTTGTATTTAATTGTTTACACTTTGTGTGCGATTGTTAAAAAACGTGTTGCGCTGCTCGAGCCAAAGATTAGGTGTTACGGTTGGAGCTGCTTGGTAATGGCGCTCAATAGCTTGGTTTAATACCCGTGTTGTAGGGGTAAATGTCAGCTTTGATTGTGCACTGCCCATGCTTTTAATTTCGTCTCGAGTCAGGGCGCGCCCAGCATATAAAAGGGCGTTTAAATAACCGGGCACTGTTTCAAAGTTGTTATCTGTAAAGAGTAAAACAGATGACGTTAATGCCCAGGTGTTATTTATTTCACCGTCTTCTTTAACACCAGCAAGCTCGCCGTCTATGTACACTTCAAATACCCCATTACTGGGGGCGGTATAAAATACAAATGCAACTCGGTGCCAGTTTTCAGGCTCTGTTTGTCCAAAGTAACCACTATCACTGGTTGATTTACCATAACCGCCGGTTGGGTCGATAAACATATCGGCATCATCAGTGAGGTAATCTTGTGTGTTTGCTTGCATGATAGCGCGATAAATATCTTTGCCTTCTTCTGGCCAATATAAATCCATTACTAAGGTGTAATCAGAAACCATTCCTTCACTTGCATAATCACCATTGGCAGGTGTATTTAAGGTTATTAATAACCCCTCGGTAGGGGCGTGGCGTGAAAACGCCATTACACCTGAGCTGCCATCAGCAAAATCAGCAATACCAAGTGCTTGAGTTGTATTATATTGCGTTTCTTCAGGGCCCCAGTTTGTTTGTTCTGGGTCAAAATAGCTCAATACTGAAGGGCCATAATCTGCTGCCAAAGGGCTATTTGCATCATCAAAATTCCACACTGTGACATTGCTTTGCTCATTACATGAAAAGAGTTGATTATCGGTATCTAGGTATAAGCATTGGCTTGTTCTAAAACGCGCATATTGATCAAGTAACCACCATGCTTCGTCAATGGCTTCTATGTTTGAAAACGTTACACCGCTAAAAAATAGCTCAGGATTAAGTGCTGCGCCTTTAAATAAAGCAACCTGATAAGTGTTCGCAGCTTGTATATCATCAGGTTTGAGTAAAAACCAATCAGGCTGACTGGCAAACATGGTGTTTAAATCGCTACCTGTAACCGTTACGCTATATAACGAATTAAAGCCCGGAGTGTTAGAGGGCTGGCGCTCAACATAGTAGGCTTTATGAAAGTCTTCTTGTGTTAAGGTCCCTGGTGTCCACCTTGTTTGTACTAATTCTGGGTTAAGCAGGGCCGCCGTTATATCACTTGCATGGGCTGCAGCTAAAGCCGTTATTTCTGCAAGTTCCAAACTACTTGGGTAGTTTTCAGAAATAGCAATTTCTGTGTTTGCATCAGGCGCATAGCGGCCCATAATTTCGTCAATTGCCAGTTTAGTTGGTTCATCACGTTCGCTGATGCTGTCAGTTTCAATGGTGCTGTAATCTATTGTTGGCGATGTTTTATCTTGCAAGTTAAACGTAAGAGTAACATCGGTGATGCCTTTGGCGTAAAAATCTGGCTGAATAACCACAGCGCCGTTCTCGAGCGTATTATAGCTTTCACCGCCATGGGTATGACCGCCTAACACTAAATCAATACCGCTTACATCGGTTGCCATATCAATGTCTAAGCCTTCACCTAAATGGCTTAGCATTACCATGTAGTCAACGTCGCCTTGGTATTGGTTTACTATACTTTGTGCTATTTGTTGCCACTGCCAGCTCATTTTAAATTGTTTGATAAAATCAGGAATTGGCTCATCATCTATCGGTTCGTCTAGCTCGTTCCAAGGTACTGAGGTCATACCAAATACACCTAAGGTCACACAGCCTACTTGTACTTTAGCAAAGCCTACAGCGGCAAAATCTTGTAATTGTTCGCCTTCATAGCGTGTATTACTGGCAAGTACTATGGCGTTATCATCTTGCGAGTAGCTTAATAATTTTTCTGGCCCCCATGCATAGTCGTGATTTCCTACCACACGTAAATCAAACTGCATGGCTTTAATGGCTTCTTCTGTAGCGCTACCTTGTGATAGTTGCTCAGCAACAGTGCCTTTTTCGTAGTCATCACCCCCGTTGGTAAAAAGGGTATGCGGCGTTTGTGCAAGTACTTGGTTGTAGTAGGCTTTTATGCGGCTAAAGTATTGCTCCTCATAACCGAATCGCGCATGTAGGTCGGCAACATGAACAAATCTAACCGATTGCTCTGTGGCTGTGGCATCACACGTTGGGCCTATAGCAGCAAAGGCCTCATTGCGCTGCATCATAATAGCGAAGGTTCCTAGTGTTGTTACTTGCGCACTTACAAACCCATCTGCAACAAAAGAGTTATCAATAACTTCCCAGCCATCGCCAGATTGTCTAGCAATAAATAGCTGGCCTCCTAATTGGTAATCATCAGGTATTTTTATGCTGATAGTAATTGGATCACTAAAAGAAAGCGTACTTGGGGTGAGTAGGTGTATATCTGAGATAATATTTAGTAGTGCATTTGCATCATCTAATACTGTTTTTTCGTGTGTAAGTTCAGTGTTTTGAGAGACGGCATTGGCAGGTACAGTCAGTAAAAAGCTTCCTTCATCAAGGCTGACATCTAAACCTGTAGTTGTAGATACTGTTAACTCGCTAGGCTCAGGCTCAACGGGATCATTAGGGTTAGTTGTAACTTGATCGTCTGAACCACCACAGGCTGATAAAAAAACAATGCTTAAGGTTAAAAATAGGGTGTGAGATAAAGTTAACAAGCGCATGTACTGCGTCCCTGAGACTAGTTAAAAATTAATCAGCAGATGATAGCAGTTTACAGCGAGGTGATATAGAAATTTGAGAAAATTTCCCCCATAGCGGCTATGGGGGAAATTATAAATAGTATTACGCGTAATTAAACGTGCAATATTATGCAGCTTTTTCTTCTAGGCCTTGTTTTTCCCATACTTTCGCTTTAAAGCTCATAAGCACTAAAACAATACCTACGCCAATGCTAAATAAGGCAATTTGTAAGTATAAGTTAGGGATTTCTTCAACGTTATTTGGATCAAAGTTACCAGCCAGTAAGCCAGCAATAATGTTACCAATTGAATAAGTTAATACAAATACACCCATCATTTGGCCTGTGTAACGACGCGGCGAAAGTTTACTTACCGCACTTAATGCTACAGGGCTTAAACAAAGCTCACCCACTGTATGTAAAAAGTAGGTTGTTACTAGCCAGTATGGCGCTACTTTTAAGCCTTCAGCTGCGTAGTGAGCGGCCATAAACATAACTAAAAAGCCAGAAGCCATAATAATTAAGCCCATTGCACATTTTACGCTGTAAGTCGGCGATACCATCTTTTTAGATAAGTTAATCCAAAGCGCGGCAAAAAATGGCGATAAAGCAATAATAAATAGTGAGTTTAAAGATTGGAACCACGTAGTCGGAATTTCAAAAGTGCCAATAAGGCGATCTGTGTAATCACGGGCAAATAGGTTAAGTGATGAACCCGCTTGCTCAAAGCCAGACCAAAAACACGCAGAGGCAACACACACTAAAAATAGTGCCCACATTCTTTGTTTTTCGCCCGCTGTTAATTTACCTGTAAAGTAAATAACCCCGAAATAAATAAAGAATATAATAGTAAACACAACAGCTGTGTAGCCTGCTACAACAGTTGGGTTAATAATAATTGCGCCCGTCATTGCTGCAGCGGTCACACCAGCGGCAATAACAACAAAAGCAGCAATACCAAACCATGCACGAGATGCACCTTTAGCGCTTAATGGGTTAGCCGGTAATGCACTGTGCTCTGGTAGGTTGTTAAGCGTACGCTTATATTGGATTAAGCCAATAGCCATACCCACAGCAGCTGCACCAAATGCCCAGTGCCAACCTACGTTTTCCATAAAGTAACCACATACGTAGTAACCAATTAAAGAACCTAAGTTAATACCCATGTAGTATATAGCGTAACCGCCATCACGGCGCTCATCAGCGTCGCTGTATAACTGGCCTACCATTGCGCTGATATTTGGTTTTAGCAAACCAGTACCTGTAGCAACAAAGATCAAACCAATAAAAAATGAATACTCATGAGGCACGGCCAAAATAATATGGCCACACATGATGATGATACCGCCGTACCATACGGCCTTTTGACCACCGAATAATCTATCCGCTAGCCAACCACCCGGTAAGCCTAAGAAATAAACGGCACCTGTGTATAAACCGTAAATTGCAGCAGCTGATGCAACCGTAAAGGCAAGGCCTTCTTCTTGTAGGCTTGCTGTCATAAACAATACGAGCATCGCTCGCATGCCGTAGTAACTCATTCGTTCCCACATCTCAGTGAAGAACAATGTCGAAAGTCCTTTAGGGTGGCCAAACCAACCACTATCTGGAGCTGAACTCATATTTACTTCCTAACTTTAAGAATTGTTGTAATGGCCTTATAATTTTTTGCTTTAGCTGTTTTGTGCCATGGGGCACTAAAACGCTCGACCATCTGTATATTATTTGTAGCTAAGATAATGATTTGCTAAATGGTAGTAACACCACAAGGTAAGAGACACACCCTTATCCTAGTTACAATTGCGCTCAAGTATACATATACCTTAGTGCGAGGGGAAGCATTCGCGATGTATCACCTTGCACTGCGTTAAAAGTCTGCATAGGGAATAATTGGGGTGCCAGGAAACTCTAACGTCCCGTACACAGGATTGAAGTAATAGCGAATATAGAGCTGGCCAAAGTTTGGTTCGTAAAAGTCAGCGCGATCGATGGCTAAATAACCACCAAAAAACCAATGCGGTGTTATACGGTACTCAAAGCTCCCTTCAAGATTGTATGACACGCCAGAGCTGTCATCACTCTCAAATACTGGGTCTACCCCGGTAATCGATTCTCTATCGTAGGCTTGTAGCTGCAAGTCATTATCGTTAGGATAAAAATCAATGGCTTGGGTTTTTGTTTGCGAATACGAAATCCCCGTTTTTAAGCGATAAACAAAATCATCGCCCCAGCGCGCATCGTAGCTTAAAGGCACCGACAACCCAACGTAGTTTTGTGGGCTATAGTAACCGCCGTGGCCCCATGTTTCTTCACTTAAATTATACTGATATGCCCAATGCAATAGACTTGCGCCGACGGTAAATTCGCGTTCTTGATTACTAATAACGCGATAATAAGACCCGCCCATTACTCTATAGCGTTGGTTATCTTTAACATTTTGCCCTTTATAGAGCGTAAAGTCGGCGCTTGACCAAAAGCCCCAATCGCCACCTAAGTCATGAGATAGGTTGGCAGTTAGGCCTGTTGAGCGCACGCCGCCCCAAATTTCACCGGTATTTACATCTTCAAGCCCAGCATAAGAAAGCACGGAGCTTGTTACAGGGCGTTTTTCGAGCTCTAGGCTATAACCAAAGTCGCCAATACTGTTGGCGTAATTTACACCCCATACTATGTCTTCAATTAAAAAGCCAAGTGGGGTCGTGCCTACATCAACACGCCAATTTTCATTTTGCCAGCCAATACCTATGTCGACCCCATCTTGCTCAGGGCTTACTTCATCAATAGCACAGGTAAATATACAAAGTGCACCTTGGCCGTAGCGGCTACCAGCAAATTGCTCATCAAAGCGAGTTGTTTGTGCGCTAATAGTGGTTGGGTCTATTTTAATAAACCCTTGGCCTTGCCAAAGTGGAAAGTAGGCCTCAATAGATACTAAGCCTGCGCCAAGAGTCGCCTCGCTTTCGGTGCTTGTTTGGCCACTAAAGTTAACCCCAATAGCAATGTATGCTTGGTTTTTGTTTTGCTCATTAATAAGCTCGCGCTTAGCGCCATTAATATACCACGCATCATTTTCATCTATGCGAGCAATTTGTTTGTAAAACGATTCATCGTTTAGGCGTTGCTCGCTTGATAGCGTTTTTAAATACCATTGCTTAGCTTGGTCTTGTTCATTAAAATTTCGAGCAACTTCAGCGCCTAAATAACTAAGCTCTTTATCATTGGGTGATTTAGCAATTAATTGATTGGCTAAAACTAAAGCATCACCTGCGTAATTAAAGTCATTTAACGAGGCCATTATTTGGCGTTGTAAGTAGGCTTGCTGATCATCTGTTTGCGTTATTGCGCGCTCAGTAACTTCTTTTGCCTGAAAGTCGTTACCTAATTCTCTGTAAGCTTTTGCTATTGCAAGCATTGCTTGAGGTTCAATTGGCTGATTGTTTTTCAGTTTTTGCTGATAAACAATAATTGCTGACTCTTGTTGCCCCAGAGCTAAATTAGCATTTATTAATGCCGTGGTGATGGCGGGTGTACTTTGGTACTTTTGATCAAGCTGGTTCAGCTTTGCTAATAATTCGCCACCTTCGTAATACTGATTAATATACGTGGTGTATAAATTGACGTACTGTTCTACTTCGCCAGCACTTGCATTATTAGGCAAGCTGTAATGAGAAAACCATTGTTCTACAGCAGGGCGCTCGTTTTGTTCTAATAGCCACTGCGCGTAAAGCATATGCCAATAAGGTGATAAAGTAGGCTCGGTATTTAATGCATTATTAATTAACTTTAGAGCGTGTTTTTTCTCATCTATTTGATACCAGCTACGCGATAGCTCGGCTTTCATTACTGGAGTTAAATTTTGCGCTTCTAAATTACTTAAATGAAAAATAGCCGTGGTTCTATTTTTGGTATTTAAGTGTCGCTCGCTTTGTCGAAGAGACTCGTTGAGCCTAAGCTGTTGCTCAAGAGAAATTATATCGTCATTTCGATCATTAACCGGCACATACTCTAAGGTGTTTAAAGCGCCTTGATAATCATCAATTGAGCGTAAAAATAAAGCATGGCTATAACGTAACTGTGGATTGAGCGGAAACTGCCAAAGCACATTATTAAATAACGTTTTTGCCTTTTGAGTTAACCCGTTTTGTTGATAAATAAACGCTAAATCGTAATAAAGCCAAGGCTGCTCAGGGGCCAGTTCAATAGCCTCTTTTAAGGTTTGCTCAGCAAGCTCTGTATCGCCTGCATCACTATATTGGCGTGCTTTTTCGCGAAGCTGGCTACTTAACGTTGCCGCATACACAGGTTTTAGCTGTGCTTTTTGAGACTGAGATAAAGCATTATAAAACTTGATTAACGACTGCTCATTGTTATCCAATTCAACAATTTCTAATAACCCTGTTAGAGCGCCATTATTAAGCGGATCATTTTTTAACACGGTTTGATAAATAGCGGCCGCTTGTGAATAATTACCTTGAGCAAATTGTAACAATCCGCGGTTATACAAAACGCTAGCAGGGTCTTGCTCAAGTGTGTCGGCTAAATTTAATTTAAGCAACGCCGTTTTAAACTGACTATTATTAATGGCTTCTTTAGCTTGGCGTATGTAAAGCCAAAACTTCGCTGTGGCGGCTAAATCTTTTAGCGTTTCTCGCTCGGCAAAATCGGCGGTATGCGAATACGCCTTAGTAAAATAATTATAAGATGTTTGATTTTTACCCATACGCAAATAAAGGGTGCCAAGGCTGCGCATAATTGCTCCATCGTTAGGGCGCCCTTTGAGCGCTTTTAGTAAAAGCGGCTCTGCGGCAACGAGCTTGTTTTTTTCAAGCAACGCCTCACCTTTAAGCCATAGTTGGTAGGCCGGGTTAGCTAATAATTTTTGTCGCGCTTTTAAATCTTTTTTGAAATCTTGATACTGTAATTCGCCTTTGCTGCTAAACGGATACACGCTAAAGTAGCGCTGAAATTGCTTTTCTGTAGCGCTATTTAATTGCATGTTAGATAAAGCACCTAACCAGATTGCTTCTACTTCATTACTGTAGCGAGAGGTGGCACCATATTTAGTTAAAATAGTTAGCGCGGTGCTATCAGTGGGGTTATTTCTGAGTAAGTGGCGCGCATATGCAATATCTACCGCGCCGATGTTTTCGTAACTGCGTAGTAGCCTTTCGTAGCCTTTTTTTACATTTTGCCATTGGCTTTGCTCTTGTGCATACCAACTTAAATGCTCAAGCTCAAACGCTAAGCTTGGATAGGTGTTTTTAAAAAGCCTGCTGTAAATTAATCGCGCTTGTTCGTAACGTCCCGCACGGGCAAGTAATTTAGCTTGTTGTATATCTGCTTTGTCTTCGTTTTCTAATCTAGCAATTAATCGTAATTGTTCTACACAAGGGTGGGTACGTGTGTTGTTACTATCAATTTTTCTTAAAATTTGATTTGCTTGTATAGCCTTACCATTGGCAAACTCAAAACGAGCAAGCGCACACTGGCTTTCTATTCGATTAGGGGCAATGGCCAATAACTTTTGTAAGCTATCGGCAATTAAATCTTTATTTTCTTGCACTTCACCAATATTGATTTGGCTTAAAAGCCACTCAACAGAGTGTGTATCAATGTCATTATTTGTTTTAGCATGCACACTTGCGCTGACTGCTAACGTACAAACAACAGCCCATTTTAACGACATTCAGTGCTCCACCTTGGCTTGAGCGTCCCGTCTGCTGTTATTAAGAAGCGCTTATTAAGCGCACTACTACCAAACAGATTTAATACACTGTCGTAATAGCGTGTTTGTGTGAATGACTTATCGACCATTAACTTTTGTTGAATGGCCATAACCAAAGAATCATCGCCATTTTCTTTTAGCATGGGCAGTAGGGCAGCATTAAAGCCTAATGGGCCACGCTTTTGGATTTTGCCAGAGCGCGCATAGGTATTTAAAGGAACGTAGCCACGGCTGTTTATAGCCTCTACAAAAGGGGTAAACTGCTCGCTTAGTTGTGCTTTGTATGGCGCATCGTTCGCCATCATGCTGGCCCATAAGTAAACCCTAATGGCGTTAAAACTGCCTAAATCGGTTGCTTTTTTATCGTAATAAAAACCTTTTGCTGGGCTATACATCACCCAGTCAGGGCTCACTCCGTTTTTAGCGGTATCCAAAATAAGCTTTGCAGACGCTTCATGTAATTGCTGCCAAGGTGAGTGCGGGTATAATTTGCTAAATTGCTGATAAATAAATAACGGTGAATAACTAGGGTTGAGTTTATAGGTGTTATTTTCAAATTCAAACCCAGCAGGGGCAGGTAATAAAGTAAGCCCTAAGCCTGAAATATAGGCGGTTTCTTCTCGCATAATACGCTGCGCTAATACAGCAGCTAAAATACTATAGCGGCGGTCGTCCCATAAAATAGCTGCTTGCGATAAACTATATGCTATCCATAAATCAGAATCTGATGCTGGGTTTGAGTCTATAATCCCATAGGTATCATTACCTGTTTCACCCCATTGCCACGCAGGCAGACGTGTACTTAAATCGCCTTCAGAGAGATGGTCTTGCGTCCAATCTAAAATGGTATCAAACGCGGCTTTGTCGTTTGCTACTAGCGCAAAAAATAGTGCGTATGATTGCCCCTCTGAGGTGGTAATATTTTGTTTTGAGCCTAGGTCTATTACGCGGCCTTCATCACTAATAAAGTGATTTTTAAATACTTGCCACCCCTGCCAAGGCTCGCACTGCTGCGTTTGCGCTGACACAGAAAAACTTAAAAAAGCGGCTACTAATAATGCTCGGTTAAGTAATGTCATTATTCATCTCCTTCAGCTAAACGCTTATGGGTGAGTGCTTGTAGTAATCGCCATAAAATAAATGAAATTAGTAACAGCGTTAATATTGAAAGCAGAGCTAAAATAAATGGATGGTCAGATAAATGGAACCACACCAGCGTATGTACAGGAATATGACCAACAAAGTATTGCTCTTCAGTTTTTATTGTTTTAACGCCTTGTGAGTTTATAACCGCAGCACTGCCTTTTAATTGGCTTAATGTTTGCGAGTCCATAAGGGTTTTATCAATTAAGCCAAATGCTTTTTCAGTGGTGGCATTAAGTGATACAACAGAGCGTTCAGAATCAAAAGGAGATTGATAAGCTGTAATTACCGCCATATCTCCGCTACTTTTTACACTTACTTGTATTTTATCTGTGGCTTGCTCATCGTATGCACCGTTGTAAATAGCTTGCTTTATTTCACGTTGGTTATTCGTTAAAAGTACGTTTGTATGCGCATCTTCATCTAGTTGCTGAGCTGTGCTGCCAGGCTTTGCAACAACTAAAATATCTTTGTCGTCTAAATCAACATTTTCATTTAAATGGGCCACTGTCATTCTGTGGGTTGGATACCCCGTTATTGCACCAAAATGACCGGTAAGATTAAACAGCAAAGTTAACGCTTTTGCAGAAGGCTGCGGGTCAATTAGTACAAGTGTTTGCTGTAAATCGGCATATTTGGTGTACGGGAAGCCACTGTTCGCAAATACATTCAAATCTGGCAGGGCAATGTAATGATCAAAACCACTTACATCAATATTAGAATTACCATCAATAACACCAAACTCACCACCAGGTGGTGCTATTGCACACTCACCTTTTTTCAGCACACCAAATCTAAAATCAAAGTTTAGCTCGTTCCGAGTGGCTAAGTTTATGCCATTAAGTGAAAAGTTTTCTGCGTTTTGTGTAGTATCGGTATTGGCAATAAGTGGCAATAATGTTTTTGTAGTATTGAGTGTAGAATCGTCGTTATCTAACAAATATCCACTAATAAACTTTTGATTAATCAACATATTTAACCGAGAGTCCAAAGACTCGCTCTCGGGTGTGCTGCGATATTGCAATGTAATGGGGATGCCTTTTTCTCGCCAAGTAAATAAATCTGGAGCAAAACGCACGTTTAATTTTACGGGTCCGTTATTTAACCCTTGTGCTTGTAGCTGATTGTCAAAATCAATTAATTCGTCAAAGTGTACTGCTCTATCAGCGCGTAACCAGCGCGGGGCATCGTACGCTTTGCGAAGCGGTAGTTGGTTAATTGCTTCTATGCTAGCTGTTCTGCCGGTCATGACTTTATGGCCAAAGGCCAATCCCGTGACGGCGGTTTTTAAATCGTCTTCATCACGCCCTAAAATAAGCAACATTTTGCTGTATCTATGTAGTGGGTTTGAAATAATCTCAACGGTTGGCTTTTCCACATCGGGATAGTCTTTTAAAAAGTCAGGCTTTGAATCGTTGGTAATAAAAACCACGCTGTGCGTATCTAATGATTTGTTAATCACCACCGGAAAATCAGCACCACGCCAGTCAGCTTGCGCGCCAAACCAGCTTGAAAGAGTCGCAGCCGCTTCAATCGTTTTGGTGTTAGGTGTTTTTGCAAACACAAACGGTAAGCTTAACTTATTGTAATCTTTGGCATCAAAAAAGGGCTCTGGTAAATATTCTAAACGGCTATCTATTGCCAGTTGCTTTTGATTGAGCGTGATATTGCTCGATTTATTAATTTCGGTCCAAATAGAGCGACTAAAGTAATCTTGGCAACGTAAATCATAATAACCAACAAGCTCAAACCGTACTTGGTTGTAGTCTTGTACATACTTAGCATTGAGTTTTAGGCTATGGTTAACGGTATTTTTAACCACACTTAGTTGCTCATTTATGGGCAGTACTGTGACTAAGTTTTCATTAAAATACACTTTTAAATGCGACACGTTAGCAATCAATGATGGCGAGTTTGTGTACGAAAAATTAAGCTGTAAATCGGTGCTTAATTTATCAATGCGGTTGGTAAAATCCACTCTTGAGTTGTTATTTATGCCATCAAGCTTGTAGCCATTAAAGCCTAAAGCAGCAAAGTCTAATCTTAAACTAGACACGTTGGCGCTTTCTGGGTAGCCATTTATAAACACAGATTTATCGTGCATTGGCTCAATAGCACATGCTTTGTAAGCACTGCATGTTAAAAACAGTATTAGAAATGTATTAAGCAAATTTTTAATCATAATTATTATGCACTATTGGTTTTTTAGGGGTGAAAGAGTTTATATATACAACAATTTTTGTCATTAGTTTTACAAAGGGTTGTAATGGCTTAGGAGCATGAAACAATAAATTGCTAAATCCTCTTAAACTTGTTTTTTGTACTTCTTTAAAGCTATATGAAGGGCGGTCATGACGAAAATTATTTTGCCAGTCAAGCCACGCATCCGCTCTTGAAAAGGTGCACTGTATAAATGCTTTTTGCTTTTCGAGCGAGAGATCTTTTAACGTTAAGCCTATTTGTTTGTTTCGGGTGTTACATACATACGTTGTAAACGAAAACTGTTTATTACCGCGGCTCATTAATAGCTCTATTTTGTCGTTTACTCGGCATAAATGAGCGTGCTCTGTTTCAATACCCACTCCATTATCAGAGTAATCGGTAATTTTAACTTTTAACGTATGCCCATTTGCTAAGCGCACGCCCGCCGGAAAGTTTGCCTTAATACGGTGTGACTGCCTGACTTGCCTAGCTTCTGCAGCCACGGCTACCGCAGCGCCTAAAATAATAATATTATAAATTGCCCAGCCCATGCTGATTAACAAAACGCCCACTTGGCTAGGATCGCCAAAGCCTAAGCGTAAAACACCTACAAGCATGCCAACTAAGTTTATGAGTAAAAGTACCAAGTAGGGTTTAGATATACCCCAATCGTAATGCTCTTTATCATTTAAGCCGCCTTTTTCTGTTACGTTAAACTTACCCTTATTAGGGTTTATTAGCGCAACGGTTGTAGGCTTTAATATGTACCAGGCAAGAACAGACTCATACACTTCACCCCAAAAAGAGTAGCGATATTTACCCTGAATTCGTGAGTTGGTCGCTTTTATTTGTATGAGTGTAGGCACTACATAAATAAAAATAGCTAAAAACGGCGCATAAATAATGTAAGCATTAAAGTATATGAGCGCCAGTGGCGCGGTTAAAAATACAATACGCGGAATGCCCGATAAAAAGTGCAGCATGGCGTTTAAGTAGCACAGTCGCTGTGGTATATCGAGCCCTTTACCTAAAATTGGGTTATCGAGCCTAAATATTTGTGCCATACCCCGAGCCCAACGAATACGCTGGCCAATATGTGCAGAGAGGCTGTCGGTGGCAAGGCCTGCAGCTTGTGGGATATTTATATAAGCGGTTTTGTAACCAGCACGTTGCATACGCAGTGCAGTGTGGGCATCTTCGGTTACCGTTTCAAATGCAAAGCCACCAATATTGTCGAGTGCTTCACGTTTTAAAACGGCGCATGAGCCACAAAAGAAGGTGGCATCCCACATGTCATTACCATCTTGGATCAACCCATAAAAAAGCATGTTTTCATTAGGGATTTGGCTGTGGTTATTTAAATTACGCTCAAACGGGTCTGCTGAGAAAAAGTGATGCGGTGTTTGCACTAAACATACTTTGCTGTCTTTTAAAAATTGCCCCATGGTCATTTGTAAAAATGAGCGGGCAGGTACGTGGTCACAGTCAAAAATAGCAATGTAGTCGCCGTTAGTGTAGCGCATGGCGCTATTCATATTACCGGCTTTAGCGTGGTTATTATCGGGTCGTGTTAAATAACCCACCCCCACTTTTTGAGCAAATTCTTTAAACTCTGGGCGTTTGCCATCATCAAGAATATACACGTTGAGCTTATCAGCAGGCCAATCAATGCTCATCGCCGCAAGCGTGGTAGGTTGTACAACGCTTAATGGTTCATTATAAGTAGGAATGTATACATCGACTGTTGGCCATAAGTCGGTGTTTTCTGGCAACGGAACAGGTTTACGCTCTAGGGGGTTTATAGTTTGAAAAAAGCCTAAAATGAGCACTAGCCACGCATAGGTTTCAGCCAGCAGCAAGCCTGCGCCTAACGTAAGCGCAACAGGGTCATCCCAATTGAGGGTTTCTGTGTAGCGCCACCATAAATAACGCGATGAAGTGGTTACCGATAGGGTGATCATTACAATGGTGGCCATTTGCCCTTTAACGCGCTTGAGCCCGTATGCCACTATCAAAATAAAACTAATAAACACGGCTTGCGCTTCTAGGCTAAACGGAATGGTTATAAAAATAGCCAGTAAAAACAATATAAAGGCTACAACCACATATTTTATTAGTTTATTTTGCCATATCTTAGCGTCAGCCATGGTTTTAAAAGCACTTTTTTTAGAACCCTTAACGTTTTTTGATAACAAACGCTTTAGTAATCTACCTAGCTTTAAGTCAAACCAACGCAACTGTTTAAGTGAATAACTTACCCCATTATAAAACTGATTTGATAGCCGTTCCCTTACAGAGTTATTTTTAGGTTTGTATTTAAAAAATAACAAATAAACGCTTTGAATGATAAAGCGCAAAATATTTGAATAAATAAACGTGCGGTACGGCAAGCGAAGATGCGGGTAGTAATCATATAAAATAAGTTCAAAGTTAATTTTGTGGTCTTTTATATTGATAAACAATGAACTAATCAGCGTAATAAAAGGCATTAAAAAGGCTTCTATTACGTTTACTTTGTGCTGGTTAAAATAACTATGAAACTTAAATAAAATATAACGTACAAGTTTTTCAGTAAAAATAATGCTTAACAGTAAATACAAAGTACTGTGTATTGGGCGCTTATAAAATAAAGAAAAGCTCATAACTACAGGGCCGATTTACTTACAAGCCAGCCGGCAAGTGTTTCAAAGTCATCGTTAGCAACACTGTAAGGCGCACAATTAAGCGCTACATTTCTATAGGCTGTAGACTCTTTAATTACTTCATCACTATTTATAAAAAAAGGCGCCATAAGCGGCAAGGTAGATTGCCACAAAGAAAACAGGTCAAACTCAAGTGTTGATGCAGAGTTATAACGATTGACTAAAAAGAAGTGTTTCCACTGGTTGTCAGTGTGTTTTAACGTTTGTAGTTTTTTATAAATTAAGCTGTGGCAAATAGCATCACAATTAACTATTTCAATCACTATGTCGTTTTTATCGAGCGGATAGTGGGTGATATCAATATGTGCAGGGCAATCAAAAAGAAGCCAAGCATTATTGTTATAATCCAGTTTATTGCAATTGTTAATAAAGTCGAATAACGCGGCGGTACTAACACTTTTATCGCCAAAAGGTAAAAACACTATGCCATCACTATCTTGATGAAAGTGCTCAAGGGCTTGTTCAAAGTCCTGCTCGTTACTCCAGCCGTGGTTGTACTGCCAAGGCAGGCCAAAGTGCAGGCCCAAATCGCTTTTAGAATCTAAATCTATAGCAATAACGTCAGAGCCCGATTTTTTTAATACGCAGGCTAAGTTGGCAACCATAGAAGTAGCGCCAGTGCCGCCTTTAATGCCTTTTAGAAAAATTCTTTGCAAGGGGTTGTTTACCTGTCGTTTTAATTACTACTTACGCATTTACTGCACGGTGTATTTCGTTCAGTAATGCGTATTTTTCTATTGTTTGTTTATTTTTTTGTTTATTAACAATTTCAACGTAATCTTCACTTTTGCCGCCAAAACGCCGTGCAAGGTTCTCAATGTCATTTGATGTTAAGGTTTCAGAGCTTTTTGTCGTTAAATTACGCATTGTTGCCTTTATAGTGAAGTTTATTATTTTTATTTAAAGTGGACAATATTTGTCTATTATATATAGAATAGCGGGTAAAACTAGTAAAAAAGTATTTTTTATAGGCTAAATTCAGTGCAAAACTTTAACATTTCAGGCTTGCAGCCCTCTGCTGCAGAGCTAAAACCTGCATCGTTATATGCAATTTTAGCCCCTTTAGACAATTTTGCTACTGAACTGGCATTACATGCAATTAATAAACCCTCAGCCTCTGATATTTATATTGTTTCTTCTCAAATAGAAACATTTTTTGAAGGCCCTTTTAGCGATGCATTAAATCATGCATTTGACCAACACAAAGTGCATCCGTTTAGGTTTTCGGCAGATACACGCGACTGGCCAAAGCAACAAATAATTAACAATACGCTAAAAGAGCTAAATGCTTATAAACAGCTAAATAATGCATTAGTCATTGTTCACTTTAGTACGACTGATTTAGCCTCATTGGATCAAAAGCAACTGATGCAAAGTGTTCAGACCTATAAAAAATTTAGTACACAATCAGGAGCGACCGTTTTATTTTTAGTTTCAGGCCCTGAGGTGACTAACTATCGCTTTTTATTAAGGCGGTTAAATTCGGACCTCGACGGGTTGGTATATGTTGAAAATGATTCAACAGTGCGCGTACTAGAGTACGATTATTGGCATCACAGTACAGGTATCATCGCCTCTGTACAGTATCCATTAATGATTGAAAATGGCTGCTTTAAAGTGCAGCAAAATAGTATTACGGAACAACAAACCTCAACATCGGGTGTATTTGCAGATGAAGACGACGTGTGGATTGTACAAGGAGCTATTCCTGAAGGGACCAAGCTTCCTGCAAAATATAAAATAATAAAAGACAACAATGCGCTTTTTGCAAAAGGCCCTAAATTAGAGGCGGCAACATTGGTATTTGCAGTATCTCGCTATACCGATTTAGCCCTGCTTGCCAAGCAATGCTTTGAGCTGAGAAAAAACTGTGGTCGCTGGCTTAAATTAGTGATTCAGAACGTTGATGGGGTGATCCGCCATCAAGATGAATGCTTATTTTTGACCTTAGGTGTTAATCTTATTTTGTATAGTTTTTCAGAGCCTTCAAGGTTGCTCTCACAGGTGCAGTCAATTCAAGGGTTTCAATTTTCAAGACCGTTACCGCCTTCTATTGAACATGTACTTCAATTTACCGAAAATACCTTTTCTAAAGGTTACCTGCCTTTTATAGAATTTACCAAACAGGTAGAAGTTCACAGCGATTCAGCTGTAAATTTAGGGGTAAGTGGAGTGTTGGTTAAATTAGAGCTTTTGCCTCGGATTGACCCAATCCACCCTTTGCATTTATTTCATATAAAGCGTGAGGGCGACGTATTCAGTTTGGTAGAAAACACCGTGTATTTGTATTTACATGCGTGTCGCGAAAATGATGTTAACAATGCGATAAAGCACTTGTTTAAATTAGAAACAAACGATTTTTTTGCGCAGCAAAATATTATTTCCGATCATTTTTATATTCAGCAAGAATGTAAACAGCTTAGGCGTTATTATGCGGGCCAAGATATAACCGATTACTCTGCCCAATTAAAAGAGAATGAAAGCTATAAATTTTCGCAAAAAATAGATGCAAGTGTTGCAGCTGATTTAGAAACACCAGAGTTTACTAAAAACGAGCGCGCAGATGCTGTGCCGTTTAAAATGGCCATAAAGAGTAACGTATGAGTATCAATCAATTATTGATTACAGCAATTTTAGCGATGCTAGTTGGCGTATTTTTATGTATGTCGGGGTCGTTGATACTGAAAAAAATAAAAAAATACTATGCTCAGCTTACGTTTAAACATGAAGTACTCGAACCTTACAAACCAAATAGAATAAAGAAGGGTAAATAGTGAAATTATCAGGCTTAGGGGTGTGGAACCTCTATTTTTTAGTTAAGTTTGCACTTTTTTATTATGGTGCAATCGACTTTGGCTTATTAGCAAATGCAGCGCTGGCTGCTTTTTTTGCTATTTCTTACACGCACCCTTTACTAAATAAAGCCAAACATTGGTTAGGCGCGGTAATGGCTATTGTTTTACTTTATAAAGATTCGTGGTTGCCCCCTATAGACCGTTTAACACGCCAAGCTGGTAACGTGCAAGACTTTAGCTTTGGCTACTTTTTAGAGCTCATGGCGCGTGTTATTAATGTTGATATGTTATTGGCACTGTTTGTTATTACTGTGTGCTTTTGGTATTGCTCACAGTGGATACGCTTTACCACCGTAACAGTTGTTGGGCTTATGCTTGTAGCTTGGCAGGGCACAAACAACGAGGATAATTTAATTTCACAGCCAGTGGCGGCTAATAATGTTCAAACAGCGGCGCCTCGTGCACAAGCACAAGTGGTAACGCAAGAAGCAAAATCGCCTGATCAGCAATTAAAAGAGTTTTATCAGCAGCAAAGTTTGCTAGCAAGCCAATTCCCTCAGCAATATAATGGCGAGTTATTTGATGTCATAGTACTAAATATTTGCTCGATGGCCGTGGCTGATCTAGAGGCCATTGGCGTAAGCCTTGATGATTTATATAGCGATTTTGATGTGGTGTTTTCTGATTTTAATTCGGCTACTTCTTACTCTGGGCCTGCTGCAATTCGCCTTCTACGAGCAAGTTGTGGTCAAACAAGCCAAACTGCCTTATTTGAAAATGCACCAGAGCAGTGTCATTTGTTTAAAAATTTAGAAAACTTAGGTTACAAAAGCAATGTGGTTATGAACCACGACGGCCACTTTGATGAGTTTAAAGGTTTGGTGAAAAAGTTTGGTAAAATAGATGAGCAGCCTTACGATATAACTAACTTACCTGTAGCTCAATACGGGTTTGACAACAAGCCTATTTATTCAGACGGGGCAGTACTAAACTCATGGTTAAATGATAAAGGTGAAGACTGCGCGCCATGTGCTATGTATTACAACACCACCAGCTTGCATGATGGCAATCAACTAGCGAATCAAGCCCGCATGAGTAGCCTTGAAAGTTACCCAATTAGACATAAAAACTTATTTAACGATATTAACGGGTTTATTAAAAACCTAGAAAAACGTGGTCGTAATGTCATGCTGATGATAGTACCTGAACACGGCGCAGCATTAAAAGGCGATAAAGTGCAATTTGCTGGGCTTCGTGAGATTCCAAGCCCAAGTATTGTATCTGTTCCGGTGGCGATTAAGTTTATTGGTAAAAATGTACAAAGCTATTCACAAACGCTTGTAAGCGAATCAACAAGTTACTTTGGTTTATCGGAGCTAATTAGTGGCGTGCTTAGCACAAACTTTTTTGCAGGTAATGGCAATATTGCCGACTTAGTTGATACGCTGCCTCGTGCACCTAAAGTAGCCGAAAACGCCGATACAATAATGATGTATGTTAATAAGCGCCCTTATATTCAATTAGATGGCGGAGACTGGACCCCATACCCGCAAAATTAATAGCATATATGCATGACCTTTTTTAAAACGCAGCTTACACGCTGCGTTTTTTAGTTTTAAGCTGTACGTTATTACAGTTTGATGTTTATAGGCGTGAGTTTATAGTGATAAAGGACAATGGTTTGTCCAAATTTGTTTACAATTTACTGTATTGAATAACGGAGTTAGCGTATTATTCGGCTAATATAGTTTTTCCTTATTCGAGGATGTATGCGTCTAGATATTCATTGTGCCGACCGTGTAGGTATTGCCCAAGAGATCCTAAATATTTTAGTAAACTACGATGTTGACTTAAAAGGGATTGAGGTTGATTCGGTAAATTGCCGTATGTATGTAAGCTTTCCTGAAATTGAATTTGAGCAATTTCAAAAAATTATGCCTTCTATTCGTTTGATTGATGGCGTACATGATGTTCGCACAACCGCCTTTTTACCCTCTGAGCGAGAGCATAACGAATTAAATACACTGCTGCGTGCACTTCCCGATGGTGTTATTTCGATTGACGCAAAAGGGTGGGTACGCTTGTGTAACGACGCTGCCTGTAAAGACCTACAGTTGAGCGAAAAAGAAGTAGTAGGGGCCAATATTAATAACCTACTAAAAGGGTTTAACTTTACGCGTTGGTTAGAAGGCAAAGAAGTACTTGGACAAACAACCCGGGTAGATGTTGCTGGTGAAGACTTTATTGCCGATATTTTACCGATTGCCGTCCCGCAAGGTGGTGAAGGTGACGTGTTAGCTGGTGCGGTTATAAATATAAAATCGCAAAGCCGCCTTGGTCAGCAGGTCAGTGCCTTTAGACGTTACGGGCAAGAAAGCTTTGCAACTATTCATAACTTTAGTACCGCTATGCGCCGGGTAGTGCGCGAAGCACGCAAAATGTCGCAGCTAGAAGCACCCATTTTAATAACCGGAGAAACAGGCACAGGTAAAGAGCTCCTTGCTCGTGCGTGCCACTATGCCTCTAATCGTTCGGTTAAGCCGTTTATTGCACTTTCGTGCGCATCTTTGCCTGATGATGTGGCTGAATCTGAATTATTTGGTTACGCCGGATATGAAGAAAACACCGCACCTAAACGCGGGGTCCTAGAGCAAGCAGATGGCGGTACTGTGTTTTTAGATGAAGTCGGCGAAATGTCTACACAGCTACAAACAAAGCTGCTGCGCTTTTTACAAGACGGCACATTTAGAAAAGTGGGCGACGAAAACGAAGTAAAAGTAAACGTGCGTATAATTGCAGCCACACAAAAAGATTTACCCGCGATGGTGCAAGAGGGCGTATTTAGAGAAGACCTATACTATCGAATTAATGTACTCACATTAGAGATTGCACCACTGAGAGACCGTAAAGCTGATGTGGGCCCATTAGCCGAGCACTTTATTCAAAAGTACGCACAGCAAAACGGCCACGCAATTCCGCTTTTATCACAAGAGTGCTTACGCTTTTTACAAGAATACCCGTGGCCGGGTAATGTGCGCCAGCTAGAAAATGCAATTTATCGGGCGGTGTCGTTACTTGATGATAGCGAGCTACGTGTAGAGCATTTGCAATTGCCCACCTTTACCCATGATTTAGGCTACTTAGAGTCAGATTTTGAAGGGTCGTTAGATCAAGCGGTAAAACGTTTTGAAGCAACCTTGCTACGCAAATTGTATCCGGCTTACCCAAGCTCAAGACAATTAGCTAAGCGTTTAGGGCTTAGCCACACTGCAGTGGCAAATAAACTACGAGATTACGGTATTAATCGCAAAACTGTTAAAGTTTAATAGCCGCTTTACTGGGCACTAGCTCTTAGTGCCCATGTTTTTAGTAACCCCATCAATGGCGATTGTTTCTATGCCATTTTCATCAAAATTAATCACTATGCTTGCGTTATTACGAGTAAAAAAGTAACTGCGGCCATTAAGCTCAATCACGTAATTGCCTTTTACGGGGTCTTTGAATTGCTGCTTTTTTAAACTGACAGTATGTTTACCTATTTGCCAATCAAACGCTTCAATAAAGCCATTATTAAATTCTTGTACCCACACTTGGCTTTCGTCTTTAGCTAAAGTGATTGCCACCGAGTATGAGTTAGGTAATTGCGACATATCGTAGCTTTTGCTACCTATCGAAAATTTACCAAGCTGCTGCTGCCATGCAAAGCCAAAATTAAAGGTTTTTTCTATACCTGTTGGGTAAGTTACCGTACCTGGGCCTTTAATTGTAAAATCGGCCAGTGCGCTGGTGCTAATGCATAATAAACTGGTTGTGAAAAGTGTCGCTAATTTATATTTCATACTATGACTTTTTTATATTTATAATTTGAGATTAAAACAGAACATTCGCCTTAACAAGTGGCTATGTTACACTGAGTTAACTTTATACTGGTAAGACCTTCTCGTGAACTTATATATTAGACTTCTTTTATTATTTTTTAAAATTAAGCGCAACCGCGACTACCAACAGTTACTTGATACTGTTGATATTGATTACAAAGCGCTACCAACAGACTGCGATATAAACCTGCATCTAACAAACTCGCGTTATTTGGCTATGATGGACTTGTCGCGCACTTGGATGATTGAGCGAATTGGTCTATTAAAACAAGTAATGAAGCGCCGTTGGTTTCCTATTGTTAATGCTACAGCCATTACTTATATTCGCGATATTAAACCTATGCAGCGTTATACCATTAGTACCAAGCTGGTGGGGTGGGATCATAAATATTTTTACATTGAACAAAAGTTTCATTCTGCGCGTGGCCTGCACGCTATAGCGTATGTGCGCGGTGTGTTTAAAAACAAAAAAGGCATTGTCAGTATTGAAGAAATGCTTGAAGTAGCCGAGTTTGATGGTGTAGCGCCTATTTTACCAAGCGAAATTATGCACTGGAAAGAAATGCTTGAGCAAAAAAAGGTGAATAACCTTCCTAAATAATTTTTATAAAATAAGGCCTTTCGGCCTTAAACACATAGAACATAGGTGCTGCAAATTTAATTAAAAGCTGTACCTAACACCAAACATGGCAACGACAGGGTCAAGCTCAACGGTTGATGTAAGGGCTTTTGCACCGTTTGCATACACTGTGGCATCGGTATCTATATCAATCATTGATACCATGGCATGTAGCCCCCAATGTTGATCGATTTTATAGTTAGCGCCTACTTGTGCAATAAAGCCAAACGAATCATCGAGTTTTACTTCAACATCGTCTGTGCCTAGGGTTGCTTTTAGCGCTTGAGAAGGCTGTTCGTCAAAAAAGGTGGTGTAATTTAACCCTACACCAATAAACGGGCGTAGCGCGTAACTTGTATCTAAAAAGTGGTATTGCGCAACTAATGATGGCGGAAGCTGTTTGATGTCGGCAATTTTATTGCCAGCTAACCCACCTGCGCCATTTACATCGTGCGAAAACGGCGTAGCGGCAATAAGCTCTACCACCCACTTATCGTTAAATGCATAATCGATTGTAATACCTAGCTGCGTGTCAGAGTCGCCTTTGAGACCCAGTGTTGGCGCTTCGTTAATTGCCGAGCTGCTGTTATCTGGATTTACATTAATAGCGCCAACATTAACGCTAAGGTTAGCGTGTGCCGCAGGGGTAATAGCAAGTAAAGAGGTAAGTAATGCAATGCTGATTTGGGTTTTCATGTTGTGCTCCAATAACTACTTTTTGATTGACGCTATTATTGCAATCTCCGAGCGTTGAAAACCTGTTCTAGATCAAAGTTTCAAAAATGTTTGAAGTATGTGAACCCTTTTCTTGATTTAGATTAAAGTCAGTGCAAAAAGTATTTTAATTAATTGACACAGCTATGTATTTAACGGTCATCGCACTGTATTAACTTTGCCATTATTTGGTCATATTCTCGCGCTTTAATAATCTTTCTTATGGTTATTGAGTGTGTTGTTATGTCTGTTGCAAAAGTATCGCAAAACAGTGTAAGTAAACCTTTAAGCGCGGTGGTAAAAAATACGCAAACGCTTATTAGGTTTGAGTCTGTAACGCCTAATCAAGGCGGTGCCATAGATTGGCTTAGCAATGAGTTAACTGCGCTTGGCTTTAACTGTGAGCAGTTTATTTGTGAAGGCGTTACCAATTTAATTGCCTACGTTAGTTTTGAACAAGAAGGACATTGTGTTGCGTTTTCTGGGCATATTGATGTTGTGCCCGCAGAGTCTAGCGACTGGCTAAGCCCGCCTTTTGCCGGCAATATTATTAATAATGCCGTGTATGGTCGCGGCGCTGCCGATATGAAAGGCGGTGTGGCGGCTATGCTTGGTGCTACTAAGGCACTATTAAAAGAGACTAAAAGTAAAAAAGGGCGTTTTTATTGGCTTATTACCTCCGATGAGGAAGGAGAGGCTGAATTTGGCTCAGAGGTAATAGCCGCGCGTTTAGCAAAAAATAACATACAACTTGATGGCTGTATTGTTGGTGAGCCGACAAGCTCTACACACGTAGGCGATACAATTAAAAATGGTCGCCGAGGCGCTATTTCTTCTCGTATAAAAGTTCACGGCAAGGCCGGACATGTTGCCTACCCACAGAACACTATAAACGCTGCGCATATCGCAGGTAATATTGTAAATTGTTTAAGTAATTTAACATGGCCTGACGATGAGCCAAGCTCTAAAACCACCTTGCAAGTGACCGGCATTAATATAAATAATGTTGTTGATAATTTAGTGCCTAGTGAATGCGAAATTACCTTTAATGTGCGATATAGCCATGGTTATACAAGCAATGCAATAAAGCACTGTATATCAGCGGCGCTGAGTGAATACGCTCAGCACCTTGAGGTTGAATGGGAGCGAGCGTGTGAGCCCTATTATACGCCACCAACAAACGGGTGGAGTTTATTGCAGCAGTTAGAGCACACCATTTATGCGCAAACAGGGAGTTACCCCATGTTAAGTACCAGTGGCGGTACTTCGGATGGGCGATTTTTTGCAAACCAGCATACCCAAGTTATTGAGTGCGGCGTTAAAAATAGTACCATTCATCAGGTAAACGAGCATGTTCCGGTTGATGATTTACTTAAAATTGAGGCCATTTACACAGACTTATTAACGCGAATTTTTAGCCATAAATAGTAATCGCCCAATAAAAATAAACAGCGAGAATCACCTCGCTGCTTATTTGAGTAGGGCGTGTTGATCTTTAATGATTGAGTTTGCAGCAGTATGTTTGGTTTTT